>JAKLQX010000056.1 GCA_022013085.1 Candidatus Omnitrophota bacterium
AGAATCCATTTTGAAGCTTTTAGCGATGCTTAAGATTTCAGGTATACGGCAGGCTCCGTCGAGAAGACTGAATTGGGTATGCAGATGTAGGTGGATAAATTCTGAGTGTGGCATTAAAGGTTCTTGCTTTTAAAGCGAACTAATTTATTCCCACTCAATAGTTGCAGGAGGTTTAGAGCTGATATCGTAAACAACCCGATTAATTCCTTTAACTTCATTGATAATGCGGTTAGAGATTCTCTCCATTACCTCATAAGGAAGTTTTACCCAGTCGGCAGTCATGCCATCAAAGCTGGAGACGCAGCGCAGTGCCGCAACATTTTCATAAGTACGCTGGTCACCCATGATGCCTACGCTTTTTATTGGTAATAATATGGCAAAAGATTGCCAGATCTGTTCATAAAGCCCTGCTTTAGAGATCTCTTCAATTACGCGTTTATCCGCTTCACGTAAAAGTTCAAGGCGTTCTCTGGTTATCTCCCCGATAATTCTTACTGCTAAGCCTGGCCCGGGAAATGGCTGCCGTAAAATGATATTTTCAGGTAATCCTAACTGCCTTCCAATTTCTCGCGCCTCATCTTTAAATAACTCTCTTAACGGTTCAATTAATTTTAGATGCATATGCGCGGGTAATCCACCCACATTATGATGGCTTTTGATTTTTCTGCTAGGGCCCCCTGTCGGAGAAATGGATTCAATGACATCCGGGTAAAGAGTGCCTTGGCCTAAAAATTTCACGCCTTTGATCTTTTTGGCTTCTTCTTCGAATACCTTAACAAATTCATCGCCAATTATTTTTCTTTTTTCTTCCGGATTGGTTATTCCCTTTAGGCGTTCAAGGAATCTTTTGCTTCTATCTACATAACTTAAATTAAGGTGGTATAAGTTTTTAAATACGGTTTTGATCTGTTCAGCTTCGCCTTTTCTCAGCAAACCGTTATCGATAAAAATACAGCGTGAATTTTTTCCGATGGCTTTGTGAATAAGCAGAGCAGCTACAGAAGAATCTACTCCACCGCTTAAGCCCAGGACCATTTTATCTTTACCAACTGTAATTTTAATATTGGCGATAGCTTCTTTAATAAACGATTGCATGGTCCATCTGCTTAGGCAGCCGCAGGATTTAAATAAAAAATTACTTAAGATTTGGCTACCTTTTTCTGTATGTGTTACTTCAGGATGAAACTGTACGGCAAATATTTTTTTCTTTTGATTAGATATAGCTGCGATCGGGGTGTTGGTAGTGTGCGCGCTGGTATGGAATCCCGCGGGCATTTTAGTTACGTAATCACCATGGCTGGCCCAACAAGTAAAATTGCCTGGCATATGGCTAAAAAGATCACGGTTATCATCCACGAACAGCTCGACTTTGCCGTATTCGCGTTCCCGGGTGTGTTTTACTTTTCCCCCGAGCATTTCGCAGATAGCCTGCATCCCATAACAAATTCCAAGTATTGGAACACCAAGTTTAAAAATACCTTTGTCAGGATAAGGTGATTTTTTATCAACCACTGAAGCGGGGCCACCGGATAAGATTAATCCTTTGGGATTTAACGCGGCAATTTCACTTGCCGGCGTGTTGTAGGGAATAATTTTAGAGAATACTTTGCTTTCCCTGACACGGCGCGCGATTAACTGGGTGTATTGTGAACCAAAATCTAAGATTAATATTGTTTGCCTGGTCATTTTCCCATTCCTACTTTTTGGCCTACCTGAAATATCTTACCTTCAGTCTGGATTGATGGTGCGATAATAATTTCTACGTCATGCATTTCTTTAAGGTTTGATGCTCCAAGTGAACCCATGGATGTTTTTAAAGCACCAATAAGGTTTTGCGAGCCGTCATCTGTTTTCGCCGGGCCTAAAAGAATCTCTTTTAATGACCCGGTTGTGCCCACTTGTATACGGGTACCACGTGGTAGATTGACATGTGAAGTAGCCATTCCCCAATGGAATCCTCTTCCCGGTGCCTCGCAGGCGCGTGCAAAACTTGATCCAATCATTACTGCGTCTGCTCCGCAGGCAAAGGCTTTGCAAATATCTCCACCGCGATTCATCCCTCCATCAGTAATAATAGAAACATATTTTCCTGTGCGTTTAAAGTAAAAGTCGCGTGCTCCTGCGGCATCTACTGTTGCGGTTACTTGCGGGACGCCAATGCCTAATACGCCGCGGGTGGTGCAGGCAGCTCCCGGGCCAACGCCAATAAGTAAGCCGCTTGCGCCGGTAGCCATAAGTTCCACAGTTGTTTCATAAGTAACGCAGTTTCCTAGAATAACCGGGATGGAGATAGATTTACAGAATTTATTCAAATCAAGCACTTTGTATTGTGTGGAGATATGCCTGGTGGTAGTTACTGTTGACTGTAAGACAAAAATATCCGCTCCGGCAGCAATGGCGAGTTTTGAGAATTTTTCAGCATTGGCTGGGATACAGCTGACTACCGCGGTAGCTTTTGCTTTTTTTATCTGGGCTACTCTTTTTGAGACGAGTTTTTCTTTAATCGGAGTGGTGTAAACCTTTTGGATTAACTCTGTAGCTTTTTGCGGGGTAGCTTTGGCAATCTCTTGCAGCACTTCATCGGGATCTTCATAGCGCGTTTGGATACCATCTAAATTTAAAACCGCGATTGCCCCTAAGCGGGACATTTCAATGGCAAATTTTACATCGACAACTCCATCCATAGCAGCAGCAAGGATAGGTATATTAAATTTTTTATCCCCAAATTCAAAGCTTATGTTAACTTCATTGGGATTTACGGTTTGTGCACCGGGGACTAAAGCAATCTCATCAAATCCATAGCATCTTCTTGCGCGCCTGCCTATACCAATCCACTCTGCCATTTTTAAATCTCCCCTTTATTGTAAGGGACGTTTAAACGTCCCTTACCGGTCTGTAACCTATTGTTTTTCAATAATTTACGACTTTTTGCTCAGTTTTGATGAGTAATTACGAAAAGATATTAAATTCTACACCTGTTTAACCCGTTTGTCAATATTTATTTTGGTTTAGCCTAAAAGCAAAAAGCGCAGATTTTATCTACGCTTTTTGCTTTTTACCCTATCTACTAACAACTATTTGCTGTTTTTAATACATTCCTCCGCCGCCCATCCCGCCCATTCCACCTCCGGGTGGCATCTTGTCATCTTTTTCAGGTTTATCCGCGATTATAGCCTCAGTTGTGAGTAATAGCGCGGCAATACTGGCAGCATTTTGCAATGCTGAACGTGTTACTTTTGTGGGATCAATTACGCCAGCTTCAATCATATCTACATAAGCATCCTGGCTAACATCGTAACCAATATTGGTTTTTTCCTGTTTGATTCTTTGTACAACTACTGAACCTTCTAGGCCTGCATTTTGAGCAATCTGCCTTAAGGGCTCTTCAATAGCGCGCTTTACAATATTAACGCCTATTTTCTCATCACCTTCAAGCTTTAGTTTATCTAAAGCAGCAATAGTACGGATAAAAGCTACTCCGCCGCCTGGAACGATTCCTTCTTGAGTAGCTGCGCGTGTTGCATGTAAGGCATCTTCAACTCGGGCCTTCTTTTCTTTCATCTCAGTTTCAGTAGCAGCACCTACATTAATTACTGCAACGCCACCAGCTAATTTAGCCAAGCGTTCTTGTAGTTTTTCTTTGTCATAATCTGAATCGGTATCTTCAATTTGTTTCTTTAACTGGCTGATTCTAGCATTGATTGCTGCATTTTTACCAGCACCTTCGACAATAGTAGAATTTTCTTTGTCAATTTTAACTTTTTTTGCTCTCCCGAGATCTTCCACTTCAATATTTTCTAACTTAATGCCTAGATCTTCGGTTAATGCTTTTCCGCCGGTTAAAATAGCGATATCTTCGAGCATAGCTTTGCGCCTATCACCATAACCCGGTGCTTTTACCGCGCAGGCAACAAAGGTGCCGCGGATTTTGTTAACTACTAAAGTTGCCAAGGCTTCACCATCTACTTCTTCAGCAATGATCAATAATGGTTTTCCTACGCGAGCGATCTTTTCTAATAAAGGAAGAATATCTTTAATTGAAGATATTTTTTT
The DNA here is from genome assembly GCA_022013085.1 of Candidatus Omnitrophota bacterium. Taxonomy (GTDB): domain Bacteria; phylum Omnitrophota; class Gorgyraeia; order Gygaellales; family Profunditerraquicolaceae; genus UBA6249. The sequence continues at coordinate 4,054 of JAKLQX010000056.1, forward strand.
CTCATAAATGAGAATATAGGGATCTTCTAAAAGAACTTCCATTCTTTCCACGTCAGTTACAAAATATGGCGATAAGTATCCCTGGTCAAATTGCATACCTTCGACAACCTCGAGAGTTGTGGCGGTGGATTTTGCTTCTTCAACCGTAATCACTCCGTCTTTACCAACTTTATCCATTGCTTCGGCAATTAACTCACCGATAGCGGTGTCTGAGTTAGCCGCGATACTTGCTACCTGGGCGATCTCTTTTTTATCTTTGATAGGAGTAGAAAGTTTGCCCAGCTCTTCAACTACTTTTTCAACCGCTTTTTCAATTCCGCGTTTTAAAGCCATAGGATTTGATCCGGCAGTTACATTTTTTAATCCTTCACGATAAATTGCTTCCGCTAAGATAGTAGCAGTGGTAGTTCCGTCACCTGCGATATCAGAAGTTTTTTCAGCAACTTCCTTTACCATCTGGGCGCCCATATTCTCAAAAGGATCTTCTAAATCAATTTCCTTGGCTACGGTAACTCCGTCTTTTGTGATTGTGGGAGAGCCAAATTTCTTGTCGATTACCACATTGCGCCCCTTAGGGCCTAAAGTTACTTTTACTGCTGCTGTCAGCTGCTCTACGCCGCTTAAAATCTTGCGACGCGCATCATCACTATACAATAATTGCTTTGCCATACTTCCTCCTCTTGCAACTGTTTTCCCGACTCAAAAATTCGTCGAGATAAGTTACTTAATAATTGCTAAAATGTCCTCTTCGCGTAAAATTAACAACTCTTCGCCTTCTTTAGTGGTAATTTCATTTCCGGAATATTTTCCGAATAAAACCTTATCTCCTACTTTTACTTCTGGCGCTTGCACAGTTCCATTTTCTAAAACTTTGCCTCTTCCTACTGCTACAACTTTAGCTTCTTGTGGTTTTTCTTTGGCAGTATCAGGCAGTACAATTCCGCCCTTACTTTTATTTTCTGCCTCTAAAGGTTTGACCACGATGCGATCACCCAATGGTTTGAGTTCCATTTTGCTACCTCCTTTAAGTAATTTATTCCGCCGGATACTTCTAAGGCAGGAACTTATTCTATTAGCACTCTTTTCTCTAGAGTGCTAATTATAGATAAAAAAAATTTCTTGTCAAGAGTTTTTATTATTTATGATCGAAACTTTTTAAATTCATCAGGGCAATCGTTCTCGCTAGATACGATTTTATTATCGCTGCTAACTAAGATAAATTTTTCGTTTTTGTATTCGAAATTCAGTGTATAGTTGGTGCTAACTGTATAAAAATATGGGTTAATATCACTGATATTCGGTGGATGATTTTTTTCTACGTACAATACTTCTTGTACAATGACCGCGGCCTTATAAAAAGAAACAAGTGAATCTGTTTTAATTACATCACTTTTGACCACTTCATATTTATACCCTTTTAAGTAATATTCGTAGTGCCCCGGCGGAAATAGCGATAGTTTTTCCCACTCCTGCTCAAGGCGCGTATTCAATTTACCTGTTTTATCTTTTTTAGCCGTATTTATCCAATTTTCTGTTGCTTGGCCTAAGCGAAAATTTAGCTTAATAATCAACTCTTCCTGTTCTCTTTGTTTTTGTGCATCATGATTCTTAAGCGCTTGTTCAAAATTAACTTTAGCCGTATCATTTTTTCCACTGGATTTGTCTGGTTCTTCACAAAAAAGCTTTTCAAACCCAAGGATGCATAAAAAACAGGCAGTTATTACGCAGGCTCTAAAAATTACGATTTTTGATTTCATTTTCATAAATAAGGCTAAGTCCTTTTAAAGTTAGATTACGGTCAATTTTTATGCTTATGTCAGAGTATTTTTTAACTAAACTAATGCTTCCTCCTGTGCCGATAATCTGGGTATGTTTTCCGATTTTACGCTTAATCCTGCTTGCTAAACCATTGGCAAGAACGCCTGCACCAATAACTACTCCGCTTAATATGCTGCTTATTGTATTAGTTCCGATAAGCTCTTTGGGATATTGTAGCTTAATCCGCGGAAGCAGTGCGGTTTTTTCATTTAAGGCAGCTAGAGAAATTCCCAGTCCCGGAAGAATCAAGCCTCCTAAATATGCCCCCTGTTTAGAAATTACGTCGAAAGTCAAAGCCGTCCCGGAATCGATGACAATCAAAGGCGCACCGTAAAAAATTAATCCCGCGTAGGCGTTCACTAAGCGGTCCTGGCCAACTTGGTTTGGGTTTCGGTAGCGGTTTTTAATTGGTACTTGCGCATCTTTTCCTATTATATATGGCCTCTTACCAAGCATTCCTGTTAGATCTTTCTTAACCGCGTTAGTCAATTTAGGAACAACGCTGCAGATAAGTGTATCTGTAATTTTCAAGGGGCCTATTTTTTTACGAAATTTATTGAGAGAATATTGTTTTGAAGGTATATCAAATATTTTTTTAATAGCGTTATTATTAAAAATACCGCAACTTATATTGGTGTTTCCAATATCAATAGCCAGTAGCATTTTTTAACTCTTTAACCCTGTCTCTTAAAGTAACAGCTTTTTCAAATTGCAGGTTACGTGCAGCTAATTCCATTTCATATTCTAGCTCAAGAATATATTTATGCAACTGGTATTTTTCAAACGGCTCTCTGCTAAGCCCTTGAACGAATTCAGAGGCAGCTTCTAAGTTTTCAATTCCCAGCTTGATTGATTTTTTGATGGATTTAGGGGTGATCGCATTTTTCTGATTAAATTTAAGCTGCAACTTTCTTCTCTGCCTGCTTTCACTGATTGCTTTTTTCATCGATGAGGTTATACTATCAGCATACATGATCACCGTTCCATTAATATTTCGCGCGGCTCGTCCGCCTACTTGAATAAGGCTGGTTGCAGAACGTAAAAAGCCCTCTTTATCAGCATCTAATATCGCCACAAGGGATACTTCGGGTAAATCCAAACCTTCGCGTAGTAAGTTTATCCCCACCAAACAGTCAAATTTCTTAAGGCGTAACTCTTTTAATATCTGTGAACGCGTAATAGTTTTTATTTCAGAGTGTAAGTATTTGACTTTTAATCCGGCATTTGTTAAGTAATTAGCCAGGTCTTCGGACATTCTTTTAGTAAGCGTGGTTACCAAAACCCGTTCATTATTCTTAGCGCGTGTTTTTATTTCATTGATTAAATCTTCAATCTGGCCTTCTGTATGTTTAACGATGATCTCGGGGTCAAGCAGTCCTGTGGGCCGGATGATTTGTTGGATAACCTTGTTTTCACTTAAGCTTAGTTCATACTTATCCGGGGTTGCCGAAACGAACACTACTTGTTTTACGATTTCATTAAATTCGTTAAACTTCAAAGGCCGGTTATCTAGGCATGAAGGAAGCCTGAATCCGTAATCAACTAAGGTTTTTTTTCTTGCTTGGTCTCCGGCGTACATTCCCCTTATTTGCGGGATAGTAACATGCGATTCGTCAATTATAGTTAAGAAGTCCCCAGGAAAATAATCTATCATGGAATATGGGCGGGAGCCATTTGGCCTGCCACTTATGTGACGGGAATAGTTTTCAATACCATGGCAGTAGCCGATTTCTTTAAGCATTTCTAAATCATAGTTTGTACGTGATTCTAGGCGGTTTGCTTGGAGTAGTTTGTTCTCACTTTTTAAATTTTTAAGTTGGCTAGCCAATTCCTCTCTTATTGATTTTATCGCTTCCAGTGTTTTATCTTTAGAAACAATAAAATGTTTTGCCGGATAAATGGCAATTTTCTCAACCTGGTTTATAACTTTAGCGCTTATTGGATTAATTATCGAGATTTTTTCTATACCTGACGCGTTTAACTCTATGCGTACAGCTTTTTCCCAATAAGAAGGAAATATTTCAACTACTTCTCCGCGTACCCTGATTTTTCCGCGCTTAAACTCATAATCATTGCGCTCATATTGGATTTGAATGAATTTATCGATTAGTGCTTCGCGCGTAATCTTCTGAGCCTTATTTATAATTACTAGCTGTTCTTGGTAATCTTGCGGTGAACCTAAATTATAGATACAGGAGACTGAGGCTATAACAATACAATCTGGCCGGCTCATTAATGAAGTAGTAGTTGATAGGCGTAATCGGTCAAGCTGCTCATTAATAGAGGAATCTTTTTCAATATAAGTATCTGTTTGGGGCAGGTATGCTTCTGGTTGGTAATAGTCGTAATAACTTACAAAATATTCTACTGCATTATATGGAAAGAATTCAAGGAATTCAGAATAAAGCTGGGCAGCTAGTGTTTTGTTATGTGAAATTATTAAGGTGGGTAAGTTCGTTTTAGCAATAGTGTTGGCTAAGGTAAAAGTTTTTCCGCTTCCTGTAACGCCTAAAAGTGTAGAGTAACGCTTTTTAGCGTTAATTGTTTTAGTAAGCTCATTAATTGCTTTAGGCTGGTCGCCAAGTGGAGAGAATTTGCTGATTAGCTTAAATCTTTGCATAAGGAATGTACATCAAGAGAGATATCTACGGATGTAACTGAATCCGTTAGTTCTCCGACGGAAATTATATCAACTCCTGTTGCGGCGTATTTTTTTATATTTTTCAGGCATATACCGCCGCTTGCCTCAAGTTTAGTTAATTGGTGCGGGATAGCCATTGCTTTCTTGATATCACTAATTTTCATATTATCCAGCATGATAATGGCAGGCTTTAATTGTAAAGCCTTCTTAAACTCATTAAGATTTTGAACTTCAATCTCAATTTTTTCTTTTTTAGGGATTTTTAACAAGCCGATACACCTGTCAGCAGCCTTGATATGGTTATCTTTGATTAAGATCATCTCATCCAGGCACATCCTATGGTTATATCCGCCTCCGATTCTTACCGCGTATTTTTGTACTTGCCTTAAGCTTGGTAAGGTTTTACGTGTATCGGTAATTTTTGTTTTAAAAGGGTGGATCTTTCTTACAAATTTATGGGTTTTAGTGGCAATTCCGCTTAATAAGGATAAAAGGTTCAGGCTTACTCTCTCCGCGGTAAGAATGCTCCTGGCAGACCCTGATATGACAGCAATGGTTTGTTTATTTTTAACCCGAGCTCCTTCTTTAATTATCGTTTTGAATTTTAAGCTGGGGTCAACGGTTTTAAACACTTTTTCAGCGATTAAAACTCCGCAAAGTATAAAATTTTCTTTGGCGATAATTTTCGCTTGGATTTTTTTATTCTTTTCAATGCAAAGCTGAGTGGTAATATCTTTGCTGCCGATATCTTCCAGTAAAGCTTGTTTTATAAAGGCCGCAATCGTTTTAAGATTGATCTCAGGCTTATTTTTAGATAAAAAATGTTTAGCGTAAGCCATTTTTAATCGCTTCTAGTTTTACAATCTGCTGGTGCATATCATTCAATTTTGTTTTCTCAGTATCCACAATTTCCTTCGGTGCTCTGCCTAAGAAGTCTTTATTTGCCAGCATAGTTTCCTTATTCTTTATTTCAAACTTCAGTTTATCGATTTTTGCCTGGTTTTTTTTGTAAATTTCTTCCGCGTCTACAATCCCCTGCAAAGGCATCACAATATGCATATTTTTAAGCACATAGGCGTATTCATTTTTCTGAACAATATATTTTTCAGAAAAAATCAAGTTTTCAATTTTGGCCAGGTTTTTTATATAAGGAATTAGTTGCTCAAGCGAATCCCGTCCCTCTTTATTTGCGGGCGTAAGTTTGATTTCAATGCGGCTGGTTAAATCAACTTCAAGCTCTTGACGCATATTTCTAATAGTATTAATAATATCAAAAGCTAGCTGCATCTGTTCTTCATCATTTTTATTGATTAACTCATTTTGTAGATGTGGCCAGGTTTGTTGCATGATAGAGCCTTTTGCCCCGGGTAACTTTTGCCAGATTTCTTCCGTGATAAAAGGCATAAACGGATGCAAAATCCTTAAATATTTTTCTAAGATTTTAAACATTACTACTTGTGTATTTTTCTCAAGTATTTGAGGCTTGGCTAATTCTATATACCAGTCGCAGAATTCATGCCAGAAGAACGCGTATAAACTATTCGCTGCTTCATTAAATTTAAAGTTGTCGAGTTCTTTTTCCACCTTTTCCAGCGTCGTGTAAAAACGGCTTAATATCCAACGGTTAAGTAAATCTAGTTTTTCTTTTTTAAAGAAGACGCATAAATCCACAGCTATGCCTTCAGGGTTAAGATTTATCAGGATAAAACGCGAGGCATTCCAGATTTTATTGGCAAAATTTCTTCCTTGTTCAAACTTTTCTTTTGATAAATATACATCCTGGCCGCACGCGGTTATGGAGATTATGCTGAAACGTAAAGCGCAAGTACCGTATTGATTAATAATTTCAAGGGGATCGATAATATTGCCCAATGATTTGGACATTTTTTTGCCTTCAATGTCACGCACGGTGCCATGAATATAGACATCTTTAAAAGGAATCTGTTTTTTAAATTCTAACCCCGCCATAATCATACGCGCTACCCAGAAAAAAATAATTTCAGGCGCAGTTACTAAGGTGGCAGTCGGATAAAAATATTTTAGGTTAGCGTTTTCTTTAGGCCAATAAAGGGTAGCAAATGGCCAAAGCCAGCTGGAAAACCAGGTATCCAAAACATCTTCATCTTGAGTTAATTCTGTTGAGCCGCATTTAGGACATTTGTCAGGCTTAGTACGAGATACGATTACTCCCTTTTCTATTTTTGATTTTTGATTTTTGATTTTTGAATTTTCTTGGGATTTCCCTGCCTGGCATTCCTTGCAATAATAGACAGGGATACGGTGCCCCCACCAGATTTGCCGTGAGATGCACCAATCTTGGATATTTTCCATCCAGTTTAGGTAAACTTTTTGCCAACGCTCAGGATGAAATTTGATATGCCCTTTTTTGACTGCTGCTATTGCGGGCTTTGCCAGAGGCTTCATCTTTACAAACCATTGTTTTGATAGGTATGGCTCAACTAATGTGTGACAGCGATAGCAATGCCCTGCGGAAAGTGCGTGCGGCTGGATTTTTTCCAGTAACCCTATTGATTTTAACTCTTCTATGATTATTTCTCTTGCAATAAAGCGATCAAGCCCGCAGAATTTTCCAGCTGCTGCATTCATCGTCCCGTCAGGCGAGAGCACATTAATAAACTCTAAATTGTGTTTTTTACCTAATATGTAATCGTTAGGGTCATGTGCCGGAGTAACTTTTACGGCACCCGTGCCAAATTCCATATCTACCAGGGTATCTGCAATAATTTTTATCTGCCTGTTCATTAAAGGGAGTATCAAGATTTTGCCGATATATTTCTTGTAGCGTTTATCTTTAGGGTTGACTGCTACGGCAGTATCTCCTAGCATAGTTTCGGGCCGTGTTGTAGCAACACTGATAAATTCTTTTGGGTTATCTTTTAGAGGGTATTTTAGATAGTAGAGGCTGCCCTGGAGTTCCTTATGCGCAGCTTCTTCATCACTTAACGCAGTAAGGCATCTTGGACACCAGTTAATAATGTATGTTCCTCTATAAATTAATTTCTTTTCATAAAGCCTTACAAAAACTTCTGTAACGGCAATAGAATATTCGCAGTCCATGGTAAAGCGTTCGCGGCTCCAATCGCATGATGCGCCGAGTTTTTTTAGCTGGCGGATTATAGTTGAGCCGTAAAGTTCTTTCCACTGCCAAACTCTTTCGATAAATTTATCTCGGCCTAAATCCTGGCGTTTTAATCCTTCTTTAGCTAATGTTTTTTCTACGACATTTTGCGTGGCAATACCAGCATGGTCAGTTCCCGGCATCCAAAGAACATTTTTCCCTTTCATTCTTTGGTAGCGGATTAAAATATCCTGGATGGTATTATTGAGGGCATGGCCCATATGCAGGGCGCCAGTTACATTAGGCGGGGGGATAACTATGCTATAGCTAGATTTATCTGAAGCGGGTTTTGCGGCAAAAAGGTTATTATCTTCCCAGTACTTATACCACTTATCTTCAATTTCTTTTGGATTATACTGCTTGGAAAGTTCTTCGCTCATTGATTGTCTTTAAGCAGCTTATACTCTACGCTGTCAACTAAAGCTTGCCAGCTGGCTTCTATTATATTTTCATGCACACCGATGGTATCCCAGATATCTAATTTATCCTGGGATTGGATTAACACGCGTACTTTTGCGGCGGTGCCTGCTTTTCCATCTAGAACGCGCACCTTAAAGTCAGATAGGTGCATTGAAGCTAGAGTCGGGTAGAAATCCTTTAAGGCCTTGCGTAGGGCATTGTCTAATGCGTTAATCGGGCCATCGCCTTCAGCAGCAGTATGCTCTTTAACCCCTTTTACCTTTAGCTTAATCACCGCTTCAGAGGTAATTTTATTATTTGAGTGTTTTTCAATAACTACTTTAAAACCTTCTAGTTCAAAAAACTTCTTATATTTTTTTAACGACTTTTGCATTAATATCTGAAAAGATGCTTCGGCAGCTTCAAATTGAAATCCCTGATGTTCAAGCGATTGTACTAATTCCAGTATTTTTTTAGTTTGCGGGTCTTCCTTGCTTAAATCATAGCTTAAGTCTTTTGCTCTTAGCAAGATTCCGGTTTTCCCTCCTAATTCAGAAACTAGAATGCGTCGCCGGTTCCCCACGCAAGACGGATCAATATGTTCGTAAGACAATGGGTTTTTCATTATGGCATTAATATGCATACCGCCTTTATGGGCAAAAGCTGAATCCCCCACAAAAGGTTGTTCGTTTTTTGCGCGCATATTACTAATTTCGCTGACAAAATGCGATAGATGAGTCAGCTGTTTTAGTTTTTCATCTGAGATACAGTCAATTTTGAGCTTTAATTTTAGATTAGCAATAATGGTTATTAAATCAGCATTGCCGCAGCGTTCTCCATATCCGTTAATGGTTCCTTGCACCATAGTTGCACCAGCCTCTACAGCTGCCAAGGAGTTAGCAACAGCTACACCTGCGTCATTATGGCAATGGATGCCCAGATCGATTTTAATTTTACTTTTAACTTCAGTTATTACGTTTATTACTTCCGTGGTAAGTGTCCCGCCGTTAGTGTCGCATAGACAAATTGATTGGGCTCCCGCATCTTGGGCACTTAACAATGTTTTTAAAGCATAATCTTTGTTTGCTTTATAAGCGTCAAAAAAATGTTCAGCATCATAGATTACAGGTAAACCTTTTTTAACTAAGAAATTAATCGTGTCCTTAATCATAGCTAGATTTTCATCCAATGTGGTTTTTAAGACAGCCGTTACATGAAAATCCCAGGTTTTACCAACAATGGTGATTACTTGCGCGTTAGATTTTAAAAGGGCAAGTATGTTGTTGTCTTCTTCTGCTGTGATGTTTGGCCTGCGGGTCATACTAAAAGCAGCAATTTTTGAGTTTTTAAGTTTACGTTGGCTTATTTTTAAGAAAAATTCGCGGTCTTTAGGATTTGATCCTGGCCAGCCTCCCTCGATAAAGTCAATGCCGATTTTATCTAATTCTTCGGCAATGCGGATTTTATCCATTACTGAATAAGAAATCCCTTCCCCTTGCGAACCGTCACGTAATGTGGTGTCGTATAATTCTATTCTTTCCATAGTAACCCTCGATTAAAGGCTTAATCCAAACTCTGCGTGTAATTTCCTTACCGCTATTTCAGCAAATTTCTTTTTTATAATACAAGATATGCTAATATCTGAGGTAGAGATCATCTCAATATTAATTTTGTTAGCTGCCATTATCCCGAACATCTTCGCGGCAACGCCGTGATGCGATTTCATGCCCACGCCTACAATGGAAACTCGAGCAATATCTTCATTTAAGAGAACTTCGCCTGCAGCGATGTCCCGGGCTACCTTTTTAGTTATTTTGCTTGCTTTTGCGCAGTCGCTTTTAGCAATTGTAAATGATATATCAGTTAGCCGGGTATGGCTTACGTTTTGCACAATCATATCAACACTTACTTCTGCCTCGGCTAGATGCTTAAATAACCTTACGGCAATTCCAGGTTTATCAGAAACCCCGCAAAGCGTAATTTTAGCCTCGTTTTTATTTAAGGTTATTCCGCTCACTACCACATCTTCCATCTTATCTACCTCCTTGATAATCATTGTTCCGCAACTTGTTGAAAATGAAGAACGCACATGTAAAGGTACGTTGAATTTTTTAGCTACTTCAATAGACCGCGCTTGCATAACTTGCGCGCCAAGTGAAGCCATTTCAAGCATCTCATCATAAGTGATCGCGTTAATCTTTTTTGCCTTTGGCTCAATCCGCGGGTCAGTAGTATAAATGCCTTCAACATCAGTGTAGATTTCACAAGAATCTGCACCTAATTCTTTAGCTAAGGCTACAGCAGTCAAATCTGAACCGCCTCTGCCTAGAGTAGTTATATCTTGATTTAAAGTTACTCCCTGGAAACCGGCGACAATAACTACTTTATCTTTTTTTAATTCTGCTTTAATTTTATCGGTATTTATTTTTATAATCCTGGCGCGAGTATGGCTTGTGTCAGTAATAATGCCTACTTGGGCACCGGTAAATGAGATAGCTTCAATCCCTAATTTATGAATAGCCATAGCTAAAAGCGCGACTGATATTTGTTCTCCTGTAGAAAGCAGCATATCCATCTCACGCTCTGAAGGGTTGGTATTGATTTTATTAGCCAGCGTAATTAATTCATCGGTAGTATCACCTAAAGCAGATACAACTACAACCAGATGATAGCCTTTTTTTCGGGTTTCAACTACCCTTTGCGCTACCTTTTGTATGCGCTCAACATTTGCTACAGATGAACCTCCATATTTTTGCACAACTAAACCTTTATTATGCATCACTTGTTCTCCTTATAAGCGCGGGGTGTTTAAGAAATAGTCCATTAATTCATACCCATTTTCAAAATAAAGTTCTGATTTTTGCGCTTCTTTCTCGCTATAATTATTAAAACCTTTAGCAATGATACCATTACCACACATTGCAAAAGGAATTGCTTCTGAGGTGTGTGTTTTTAGTGATAGCGGTGTAGCGTGATCAGGTAAAACCATAATACGAAAATCTTTTTTGTCTTTACAATATTCTAATATTGTCCCTACAACTAGCTGATCAAATCGTTCAATAGCTGTGAGTTTTTCCCGCAGATCACCATTATGCCCGGCTTCGTCAGGGGATTCTACATGTACAAAAGTAAAGTCATGTTTTCCTAGAGATTTAATTGCCGCTTTAGCTTTCGCTTCGTAATCAGTATCATAATAACCAGTTGCCCCTATTACATTAATTACTTCCAGGCCGAGAATTCTTCCTAATCCTTTGATTAAGTCGACTGCTGATATAACGCTTCCTGATAACCCAAATTTATCTAGGAATTTAGGCATATTTGTTTTTTTGCCTTGGCCCCACAGCCAAATCATATTGCCTGGGTTCTCTTTTAAGTCTAAGCGCACTTGATTGATCTCGTGATTGTTTAGTATTTGGCGAGAATCAAGCATAAGCTTTATAATTAAATCTGCGTTATCACCTCTAGGCAGGTTTTTACTGATACTCATCCCTGTGATATCGTGTGGCGCTTGGCAAATTAAGGACTCCAACTTTAATTCAGCTCCGCGCTTAACTAAAAGCAGGTGCCTATAGCTTACTCCGGAAAAAAATCTTAATTTATTGCTACCTAACTTTTGATCAATGAATTTGATTAATTGATCCGCTTCTTTTGATTTGATATGCCCAGAGCTATAATCAAGTAAAATATCATCACCGGCAGTAATTAAATTACAGCGGAAGACAACATCGTCGTCTTCTAACTCTATGCCCAAATTAGCGGCTTCCAAAGGCCCCCTGCCTGAATAATATTTTTTGGGGTCATATCCTAATATAGAAAGATTAGCTACGTCGGATGCGGGACTCATCTTATCGGGAATAGTTTTAGCTTGTCCTAACAAGCCGTTTTTGGCGATAAAATCCATATTCGGAGTACGCGCCGCCTCTAAAGGAGTGCGCAACTCTAACTCGGGAATCGGGTAATCTGCCATTCCATCTGCAACTAAAACAATGTATTTAGTTTTAAACATATTTTCTCTCAATTAATTTAATTAAGTTGTTAACCATTGCCGGTTTTGATAAAAATGGGCCGTATGCGTCTGTTTTATTTACTAGATATGCGCTATATTGTTTATCAAGCAAGTTGTTACCTACTGCTAAATCTAGATTAGCTGATTTAATAAGGTTACGTGTTTTTTTAATAAGTTTCCTAGCTTTAAAGTGTGGCTCAAATTTAAAACCTACCAGAAATGCATTTGGTTTAAGCTTACGTAAACAATTAATAATTTTAACTGTCGGTTTAAGTATAAGTTTAAGTTTTTTGCATCCTGAGCTTATTTTCTTATTATCAGAAAGCTTAGGGGCAAAATCGCTTATTGCAGCGGATTGAATTACAATATCGAAATCTTTCTTAAGTTCGCTTTTTAATAAAGTATTTAACTCTTTAAAAAATGAAAAACGTTTTACCTTTATTTTGTTATCTAAGCTAGCGATGTTAACCGGGCCTAACAAAAGAGTAACCCTGCAGCCTTGTTGAATAAATTTTTTAGCTAACTCAATTCCAGTTTCACCGGTTGCAGTATTACTTATAACCCTTACGCTATCTATTGCCACCCAAGTGGGCCCAGAGGTTATTAAAACCTTTTTTCCTTTTAACCCAGATTTTGCAATAGCAAAATCTGCCCTTCGGGCCGCTACGCCGTAACTTGTTACGGCTAGCGGGGTTAACCCCGCCAAAGGCGGCCTTCGGCAAAATTTGCATTGCACCTTTTTGTGTATCTTTTTTCGTCGGTACGGCGGCTTCAATGCAAATTTTGGGTTAAAATTAGTATCCAATCTCTTTTAATATCGTTTTAATATTAGGCCTAAGTAGTTTTGGTTTTTTTACGCTTTTTATGGCTCTTTCAGGATCCTTCAAACCATGGCCGGTTAATATACACACAATTTTACATTTGTTAGTAGTATTAATTTTTCTAAAATATCCGTTTTTGATTAATTTTAATAGTCCAGCAATGGATGCCGCTGAGGCTGGTTCAGCAAAAATACCTTCTTTTTGCGCCAGAATTTTATAGGCTTCTAATATTTGGTTATCTGTTACTATATCGATTAGCCCATTAGATTCATCACGTGCCTCTAGCGCACTTTTCCAGCTAGCTGGGTTTCCTATTTGAATGGCGGTGGCAATTGTTTTAGGATCCTTAATAGGTTTATTTTTTACTATGGGACAAGCGCCTTCTGCTTGAAAACCTAGCATACTAGGAAGTTTCTTGCTGAGCCCTCCTGTTTTGTATTCTTTATATCCTTTCCAATAAGCAGTGATATTTCCTGCGTTTCCTACTGGCATAATTTGGAAATCTGGAGCATCTCCAAGGTAATCGCATATTTCAAAACTACCGGTTTTTTGTCCTTCGATGCGAAAAGGATTAAGGGAGTTAACAAGAGTTACTGGGTATTTTAAACTAATCTCTTTAGCTAATTCTAAGGCCGTATCAAAATTTCCGCTTATTGCCAAGACTTCTGCTCCGTGGATTAATGCCTGGCTAAGTTTTCCTAGCGCAATTGCGCCGCTAGGAATAAGCACAATACATTTTATGCCGCCGCGAGCCGAATATGCCGCAGCAGATGCAGAAGTATTACCCGTTGATGCGCAGATAACCGCGGTAGCTTTTTCTTCACAAGCCTTGGATATAGCTAAGGTCATTCCGCGGTCTTTAAATGAACCTGTAGGGTTAGCTCCTTCGCATTTTAGATATATCTCGAAGTTCTCACCGGCCAATTTACTCAAATAACTGGCAAAAACCAAGGGGGTATTGCCTTCATTTAAAGTAATTATTGGGGTTGCTTGCCCGACGGGTAAATATTTTTTATATTTTTCAATTATACCATAGTTTTTCATCTTTACTAAACGCCCTCAATTCTTATAGCTATGGATTTTTCCTTAATATCGGTTAATTTATCAATCATCTTTAAGGCGCTGCGCAGGCTTTTTTCTTTTGCCTGGTGGGTGATCATAACTACTGGGACAACCTGTGATTTTAATTTCTCTTTTTGTGTTACGGAAGCAATACTAATGCCGTATTTTGCCAAAATTCCTGATATCTTAGCTAATACACCAGGTTTATCTATTGCCATAATACGTATATAGTATTTATTTTCAAATTCATCTATTTTGCGTAAACCTTTAATTAAATTATCTTCTACCGTATTTAAGGTCGGACGGAATAGGCCAGCTTTTATATCTTGAGTAAGGTCAACTATATCAGAAACAACCGCTGAAGCAGCAGATAATTGGCCTGCTCCTGGCCCGTAAAACATAAGATCGCCTGCTAAGTCGCTGGATACATAAATAGCATTAAAAACTCCGTCTACTGAAGCCAACAGGTGTTCTTGTGGCAAGAAAGTTGGGTGTACTCGAACTTCCAGTTCATTGCCTTCTTTTTTTGCAATAGCAAGTAGCTTTATTGTGTATCCTAACTCTTTGGCGTAATTTATATCTGCTAAGGATATATGAGATATGCCTTCAATAAATATATCCTTAAGGTTGACTATTCTTCCAAATGCTAAGTAAGTTAGTAGTACTAATTTATGCGCTGAGTCAATGCCTTGAATATCTAAGCTGGGGTCTTTTTCGGCAAAACCCTTTGCTTGCGCCGCGCTGAGGGCAGTTGAGAAGGTGCAGTTTTCATCAGACATTTGCGTAAGCACGTAGTTTGACGTGCCGTTAACAATTCCAAAGACACAACTAAATTTATTAGCTATCAAACCTTCTCTGATTGATTTTATTATCGGTATTCCCGCCCCTACTGAAGCCTCAAAGTAAATATTCTTGCCTCTTTCGGATGCTTCCGCAAATAACTCTAAGCCATGCTCAGCAAGCAAAGCTTTGTTTGCGGTAACTACATGTTTTCCCTTCTTTAAAGCGCTTAATATATAATCTTTCGCGAGGGTAGTCCCTCCCATTAATTCTACAACAATATCAATCGCCGGGTCGTTAAGAACTAAATTGGCATCACTGGTCAGTAAAGATTTATCTATCAAAACATCTCTTTTTTTTGTAGTATCTTTATCGCAGATTTTTTTTATAGCGATTTCAATCCCGATTTTTTGAGCAAGAAAAGCCTTTCTTTGTTGAAGGATTTTTATGACCCCACATCCTACATTACCGAAACCAATTAGGCCGATATTTATTTTCTTCACCCCGCACCTTCTTTCTTATTTAATTTGTTAAACCGCATGGCTTTAATAGTTGAATAATTAGAAGGTGCGGGGTTCATAAATTACCCTTTCTTAAGATAATAGCTGACTGTTTCATTAATTACCTTATGGTGTTTTTCATCGACGGATAGAAAAATAAGCCTTGTATCATAAATGATATCTTTGGTAATTTCTCTGGATTCTAAAACTCTGCTAATCAGCTTAATCGGGTTTGGATCAAAAGGTAAGCGGATCTCAAGGCCTAAGATTGTCCCGATTGGAAATTTGCAATTAGTCGTGAGTAGCATCCCACCTAAACATAA
The DNA here is from genome assembly GCA_022013085.1 of Candidatus Omnitrophota bacterium. Lineage (GTDB taxonomy): Bacteria > Omnitrophota > Gorgyraeia > Gygaellales > Profunditerraquicolaceae > UBA6249. The sequence goes on from JAKLQX010000056.1 coordinate 19,543, forward strand.
ATTTTTGGTTTGGGTTATATCAGTGGTTGTGTCATTCTCTAAAATTCTATACGAAACAATAAACCTGCCGTTTGCTCTTGGGTATTTTCTTTTCTCTAGTCCTGAGTAAGTAGCCATTTAATACGCCTCCTTTTTAATGAACCAATTTTACTTCTTAATAAGTCGGGGCGGACAGATTTGAACTGTCGACCTCTTGAACCCCATTCAAGCGCTCTAGCCAAACTGAGCCACGCCCCGTATTACATTTTGCGTGCCCCGCTATATCTCTTCCTTGCTTTTTCTCGTCATCAAATCGTTTACTGCCCTTGAAGGTGTTTTGCCCTGATATAATAATTTATACACTTCTTTTGTTATGGGCATATCTACTTTGTATTTTTTACTTAAGGCAAAGGCAGATTTTGCTGTAGGCACACCTTCAGCTACCATTTGCATATGTTTATAAATCTCTTTTAAAGTTTTTCCACTTCCAATCTGTTCTCCTACAAATCGATTTCTGCTCTGTTTGCTTATACATGTAGTTACAAGATCGCCTAATCCGCTTATTCCGCTAAAAGTTTCTAAAGTTGCGCCCATTTTCTTACCTAATCTAGAGATTTCAGCTAAACCACGCGCTAGTATTGCTGCTTTAGTGTTAGTACCATACCCCAATCCATCGGATACGCCGCAGGCAATAGCTATTACGTTTTTTAAACTCCCTCCTAATTCTACTCCTATAACATCCGGATTAGTGTATACGCGGAATCTTTCTGTATTAAATATGGTTTGTAATAATTTACGTACTTTCTTGTCACGGGAAGCGATGACAGCTGTTGTTGGAATGCCTTTGGCTACTTCGCCGGCAATAGTCGGACCGGATAGCACTGCTAATTTAACTGATCCTAACTCTGAATTAATTATTTCCGAGATTCGTTTCGAAGATTTTATTTCGATACCTTTAGTAACGCTTAAGAAAATTGTATTTTTGCTAAAATTGCCCTTAATTCTTTTTAATATATTTCGTGTATACTGCGAAGGAATGGCTAAAACAATAATATCTTTGCAAAAAATAGCTTTTTTAAGATCGCTAGTGATTTCGATTTTTCTAGGGATGCGTATTCCAGGTAAAAATTTAGAGTTTAACCGGTTTTTAGCCATAGTCTTAGTATAATTTTCAAAAGCACCCCAAAGGGTGACTGCATAGCTTTTACTAGAAAGTAGTATAGCTAATGTTGTCCCCCATCCCCCATCCCCTAACACAGAAATCTTTAGTTTGCGCATTATTTTTATTTTATCACTAAATTATTTTTATTTGTTCTTAATTTTGCCAGGTCCCAGGCGTAATCATAAAGATGCAACCCTTTGCTTACAGCAATAATTTCGCCGTCATCAACCCCGATTTCTTCAGCCATATATTGTTTAACTAGTTGTAGCCCGCCTAAATTAGAGGGAAAACCTCCCCAGAGATCCCAGGAACGAAAGTACAGAATAAAATGAAGTTTGCCATAACGCAGGCGCGTATCGATTAACCTTAAACAAGGTGGGTCAACTAATTTGATATCTGATGGCATACCGATTTCCATTACCGCTTGGTTAGTTCCTGGCCCGTTTTCTTTGTACATTTTAATTACTTCTTCTATTTGATTAACATTTAAAGGCATATCATGTGTTAGTTCTTTACCGTCTAAGGTTTGCGAAATTCTCACCTTAGGATCCACTAACCTTTCTCCATAAGTATAATCTTCGGTTTCTGTCTTTGCTCCAGTGAGTAAGTAACTCAAATATCCTTGAATGTAATTCATATCTGTTGGTGCGGGGATATTCATGCCTTCCGGTATAATTGGGATTATTTGGTGATTGGGCTTACGCACCCTTAGAGAAACAAAATCAAATTCTAAGCGTTTTTGTCCCTCATAGCTTCCGCGAGTGATTGTATAAGCATGGCCCTTATCTAATATCGCAGATAAGCATTGAAACCACGCATCATCTAAATCAAAAGCATCTATGTAAACAGGTTTTAAAAATTCATCGCTCATATTAAGTGTTACTCCCGCTTTCTTTGGCGCTTTTAACAAATTGTTTAAAGGTAGTTATTATTTGTGATATGGGCATATTTTTACCGATATATCCTGAACATCCAAGTTGTTTTGTTTTACTAATCAAATCTTCATCGTAGCCGAATCCGGTAATCATAACTACTGGAAGATTAGAATAGCTATCTCGTATATTTTTTAGAACCTCTAATCCGCTTACGCCGGGTAATTTGATATCCAAAAGAACCACGTCAAAGTTTTCTTTTTTAAGTAGCTCTAACGTTTCCTCTCCAGTAGCGCAGGTATTTGTTTTATACCCTTCTTTTTTTAACAGTTCAGAAAACAAATCTCTTACTGCTTCTTCATCGTCAACTATTAAAATCTTGTAAACCATCGCCCCTCCCCTTAGTTAAAAGGTAATTTAATCGTAAAAGTTGTCCCTTGATTAACTTGGCTTTTTAATTCAATTGATCCGTTATGATTTTTAATAATGTTATGACAGATTGATAAGCCTAACCCAGTGCCGTCGTGTTTCGTTGAAAAAAAAGGCATAAAAATGTTTTTTAGTTGGCTTGGCGGTACTCCGGTTCCCGTATCGCTAATTTGTATTTGCGCATAAAGATTCTGAAAATTGCTTGTGGTAATTTCAATTACTCCGCCGTTTGGCATGGATTGACAAGCGTTTATGAGAAGGTTAAGAAAAACTTCCTGCAGCTGGTGCAAGTCCCCCTTTATTTTAGGCATCTCCTTTTCAAAGTTTTTCTTTATTTCAATTTTAGACATCGGAAGATTATTATAGTAAATAAGCGGTAAAACTAACTCAATGGCATCGTTTATCGCAATTGCTTCAAAAGTGGGGGTTGTTTTACGCGAGAATTTTAAAATTCTATCGACAAGTTTACGAATACGGTCAGTTTGAGCGCCGATTAAATTAAGGCTGTTTTTAACTTTTTGGTTAAGCCGTTCATCTTTGAGCATTTCCAATCTTCCGGATATGACAAAAAGAGGGTTATTAATTTCATGCGCCATACCCGCGGAAAGTTGGCCTAAGGCTGCTAATTTTTCCGCTTGGAATATCTGGTATTCTAATTTTTTTCTTTCAGTGATATCTTTTGCAATAAAAATATAACCTGAGAGTTTTCCGGTTGAATCCAGGAATTGATTAACGGTTAAAATTACCGGAATAGTTCCGTTAGTTTTAGTAACTAGGTCTATTTCAGTTTCATATTTACCGAAATTGCGTACGTTTTCCAGAATAGATTGTAAATTAGCCGCAGAGTCAAAATTGTGCAGAATGGAAACGTGTTTAAAAATGATGTCTCGTTTGTTCCAGCCTAGCATTGTTTCTGAACCCATACCAAAATAGGTGATATTCCCATCCAGGTTAATCAAATATAAGGCATATTCTTTTATTCCGGAAAAGATATTCTTTAACGTTTCCCCGATATTTTTTAGCGAAGATTCTCTTTCTTTAGTCTCAGTAATATCGTGTCCGACCAATATGTTTCCTTCGATCTGGTTATTTTCAGCCTGAATTGGAGTAAGATTCCAAGCAATAAACCTTTCGTTACCTTCCTTATCCAGGATGGCTCCTTCAAAATCCTTGCCTCTTTTATACTTCATGGAATCATCCATGACTGCTTTGAGCAGGTCCTTTTTTATGATGCTATTTTTGTTGCGGAATAATATACTGAGCCAATTTTTACCGATGATTTGTTCATGATTAAGGCCGGTTATGTCTTTTAATTTTTTATTGCAGAAAATAACGTTTTCATGATTATCTAAGTAAAGCATAATTACGCCCGAGTTATCGAGCAATTTATGAAGCATCTCTTTAGTTTCTTCAATAGTTATTTTCATTTTCTGTTTTAAAGCGGGAGAGGGGAATCGAACCCCCATATATTTGTGCTTGCCCCGCCGGTCTATTAATAATTTGGCGGGGTCCCGCCTCGTCTCTATTCTGGAGCGGGTGATCGGAATCGAACCGACATATATAGCTTGGAAGGCTATTATTCTACCATTGAACTACACCCGCATAATAATCTTAATATTGGCGGGAGAAGGCTATTGTTCTACCACTGAACTACTCCCGCGTCGGTAGAATTCTTGGGCAGGAGAGGATTCGAACCTCTGAAGCACAGGTGCAACAGATTTCAAGTGCCCTCAAGTTACCTTGAGGCTTGGACTATCTCATCACCTTGGCTATAAATAGCTTTAGGCGGTAGGCGCTTAGTCTCTGCACCTTCCCTCCCTCTTGGTTTCGCAAGATAACGGGAGGGCTTGGCTCAGGATTGCCCTTAACTTTTAAGTCAAGGGGTTCCCTGAATTCACCTACTTTTCCATCTCGCTTCTCAACGAGACGCTGCGTTTACACAGTCTGTCCCCTTTGGCCACTTGGGTACCTGCCCATATTAAAACAAAATCTTTAATCCAATTGTCTATTATTCCTAATAATTTCTTGTCATTATACCTAATATGCACCAAACCATAAATTAATTTTCTTTTACTTAAGTTAGGGTTACCTTTTCTAATAAAAGGTTTGGTAAATTGCTTTAAAGAAATTTTTGTTAGATTATGCCAATATAATTTTAAAGAATTTACATTTTGATAGGAATATCCGTAAAGATAAACTCTCAACCGCTCTTCTTTTGCACCGCAAATTTCTCTTAAAAATCTTAAAAAAATTTTTATCATTTTCGGGTTACTATTTACAAAATCCACAGAATTACCTTTTGATGTTCCTTCGGCCCAATATAGCATAATTCCCGCTATTTTCAATTTCTCTTCCGCGATAGATAAATCAGTCTTGATCCTAAATTGAGGTCTACTTTTATTGACAACATAATTAACTTCGGAAAAAGAACGACGTGGTATATTATTCTCGCGCATAAAATCATGCAAGCGCCACATCGAAATATTTAATCTCTTAGCGGTTTCTTCTAAATTACGTTCTTCGTTCCAATACAGGCTTTTAACTTCGTTAACATCAAGAATACTTTTATTCATATATTTTTTAGCCGGCGAGAGGAATCGAACCCCCGACCTTTTGTTTACAAAACAATTGCTCTACCAACTGAGCTACGCCGGCATCAACTACACATCTTTAACGCATCCGGAATCCGATTGATGATGTCCGATGCGATTAATCCCATTTGCGTTTTATCTTTTGCTGCTATATCTCCGGCTAAGCCATGAATAAGCGTAGCGTATTTAGCAGCAGTAAAAGCATCTAATCCTTGGGCTAGGAATCCGCCTACTACGCCGCTAAGCACATCCCCGCTTCCGGCTGTAGCCATCCCAGGATTGCCACTCTTATTTATATAAGATTTTCCATTAGGGTTAGCTACAATACTATTATGGCCTTTAAGGATAATTACACTATTATAATATTTCGCGTACTTTTGCGCAATCAATATTCTTCTCTTGCGTACTTGCTGCATACTTAAATTAAAAAGCCGAGAAATCTCTTTTTCATGCGGAGTAAGCACGATTTCAAAAACGTGTCTTTTCAATATTCCTAAATTATTATTTAAAGCATTAAGCGCGTCCGCATCAATAACCATAGGATGTTCGCAACTACTAATAACTTTTCTTATCAAAGCATAGGTTGATTTATTCTCTCCTAATCCCGGACCAATAATTAATACATTAATGCGTTTCAGCATTAAGGATATTTTAGCAAAAGCAAGCAAGCTCAATGTCCCCATTTTAGTTTCTTCTAGCGGTAAACTCATAACTTCTTTTGGTTTAGTTTTTATGATACCAAGGTTAATGCTTTTTGGTATACCTAAAGTTACTAAACCAGCGCCACTTCGCATGGCGGCTTCTGCGCATAACAAAGCAGCTCCTGAGAATCTGCTAGATCCAGCCAAAATTAAGATGTGGCCGTAATCACCCTTATGAGTTTTAACTTTTCTTTGTAACAATCGCGTTGGCAACCGCATAAGTTTTGACGTGCGAAATCGAAATGCACGCAGTTATATTTTTACCCCGGCCGTTAAGAAATAGACAAACAGGTTTGCCTTCTTTATCATTAAGTATCTGAATATCCTGCCAGGAAAGCTTATTATCTCCTGCTGCTTTAAAAATTGCTTCTTTAGCGGCAAATCTGCCAGCTAAATGCTGATAAAAGCTTGTTTTGGTTTTAGCGCTTACCAACTCAGCTTTAGTAAAAATCCGTTTTAGAAAATCATCGCCCCATTTTTCAACTGCCTGCCGTATTCGCCTTACTTCAGTAATATCTACTCCCGTACCGATAAGCATTATCTTATTAGCCCTCGCATCTGCCTAACTGCGTTTGGCAAACCTATATATAACGCTTTGCAAATAATGGAATAACCAATATTAAGCTCTTCTATGCCTTTAATCTTAGCGATAAGTTTGACGTTACTATAATTTAGCCCATGTCCAGCAAAAACTTTCAGGCCTTTAGCTAAAGCATAGCTAACAGCGGCCTTAATTTCATTAAGAAACTTTTTCTTTTGTAAATTATTCTTAGCGTTAGCAAAACGGCCAGTATGTAATTCAACTATTTTCGCGCCCACCTGTTCCGCGGCAGCGATTTGTTTGAAATCAGGGTCTATGAATAAGCTTACAAAAATACCTGCTTTTTTTAACTTTGATAAAGCAGCAGCAATTTTCTTAGCGTTAGCTATAACATTTAACCCCCCTTCAGTGGTTAACTCTTCTCTTCGCTCTGGTACAAAGGTAGCTTGATAAGGTTTAATCTTACAGGCAATACTTACTATTTCAGGCGCAATGGACATTTCAAGATTAAGCTTAGTTTTTATTTTTTTTCTTAAAGATTTAATATCTTTGTCTTGGATATGCCTGCGGTCCTTCCTTAAGTGCGCCACTATGCTGTCTGCTCCCGCAACTTCACATAGATATGCTGCATATACAGGATCAGGCATAGATCCACGCCGCGCCTGGCGTAAAGTTGCTACATGGTCAATATTTACACCTAGTTTAGGCATATCAGTAGTAAATTTTCTCTCCTAAAACATAAAACCAAACAGTTATTGCTAAAGCTAAGGAAATGATTTTTAGCCAAGGATGGTTTGTAACTAAATGCGTTAAACGGTGAAAGATATCTATTTTTCTTTTATTCTTCATTTTCAATCTCAATTAAATGTTTTATTTTTGATTCCAGCTCTAACTTACTTAAATCTTTATAAAATCTTTTACGATAGATTATAGATATATCGCAGCGTTCTTCGGAAACAACAATTACTATGGCATCTGTTTCTTCACTTAAGCCTAGCGCGGCACGATGGCGCGTACCAAAAACTCGGCTTAGTTCTTGATTTGTAGTTAGAGGCAGAATACAGCTTGCTGCGGCAATGCGCTCATCTTGAATTATTAATCCTCCGTCATGTAGTGGATTATTGGGGGTAAAAATTGCTTGTATTAAATTCGCAGATATTCGTGAGTCTACGATCTCGCCACTTTGGATATAGGAAGCCAACGAGTCATTTTTTTTAATAGCAATTAAACCGCCCAGTTTATTTTTTGCCAGGTTTTCACAAGCTTCTGCAATTTGTTTAATCGCAAGGCCTGTTTCTTCTTCATTCAAATTGTTTTTAAAAAACTTCCTTTTGCCTAACTGGGCAAGTCCTTGCCTAATTTCGGGATGAAAAATAATTAATAAAGCGATCACCGAAATCCCAAAAAGTTTTTTCAGCAGCCAGTTTAATACCAGAAAATCAAATTTTTGGAAAATAAAGAATGCAAACACTAAGATAGTTATGCCGCGTAATACTTGCAAGGCGCTCCTGCCTTCAAAAAAAAGCATTATCTGGTAGATGACAAACCAAAGAATTACAACCTCGGTCAATATTCTCCAATTTAGAATTAAATTATGCATTAATATTTTTTCCTATTGCTTGAACAATTCTAAGTGCCTGGTTAACCTCTAAGACATCATGTACGCGTAATATATGGGCGCCACGTTGGGCTGCCACTACGCAAGTTGCCAGTGTGCCTATAGTTCTATTTTGTATATTTGTTCCCAAGATTTTACCGATAAATGATTTTCGTGAAGGCCCTAGGAGTATCGGTTTGCCTAATATTTTAAAATCAGCCAATTTTTTTAAAATTTGAAGATTATGTTCTAATGTTTTGCCAAATCCGATTCCAGGGTCAACAACAATCTTATTTGGTTTTATTCCGTATGATTCTGCGCGCTTTATAGCTTGCTTAAGGTAAGTAGTTACATCATCCATGAAAGATTCGTAGGCAATTACTTTTTGCATATTCAGAGGTACCCCTAACATATGCATGATTACTACGGCAACGTCATAATCAGCCGCAATACGCATCAGCTGGTTGTTTCTTAGCCCTGAAATGTCGTTAAGCATTACTGCCCCATTATCAAAAGCAGCTTTAGCAATGAGTACCCTAGTAGTATCAATAGAAATTGGCGCGTTAATTCTCTTTGCCAAAAGTTTTACCACGGCAATTGTGCGCGACATTTCTTCTTTTATGCTAATACTTTTTGCCCCTGGACGAGTAGATTGTCCGCCAATATCGATTATATCCGCCCCATCCTTAAGCATTTGTTCTGCTTTTATCAAAGCAAGTTTGCGGTAATCTTTGGATTCTGAATTATATAAACCGTCACCGCTGAATGAATCTGGGGTAATATTGATTATCCCCATAATGTGCGTTTTTTCTCTTAGTTTTAAGGAATATTTCCCCAATTTTAAAGTAAAATCATCTAAAGAATAGTTTTTTATATTTTGATCTAGCTCAGAAGCTAATTTTTGTAAACCAAAAGGCTGAAGTTTTAATTTAGTGCAAAGGCCGTTTAGTTGGTCGGATCGGCCAATTATCAGGCAATCAGTTTTCTTAAGTTTTCCGCTAAGCGCTCCTTTGGCTAATGCTGCATCTGCCCCCAAAGAAAGCATCTCTTGTTTAATGATATTGGCGGAAATATTTGATATTGAGTTTAAGTGGATTAAAAATGCTGAGGTTTTAGGCAGCATGATCTTGATCCCGTAAGGATCAACTCCGATATCATGCATAATATTCTCTACTTCTTTTCGGCAACTAAATCGGAAGATACGCATTTATTTAAACCAAATCGCTTTTTTCAATTCCCAGTATACGTTTTACTTCTGTTCCGCTTAAAACCTCTTTTTCCAGCAAGGAGTCTGAAAGTAGCTTAAGTTTATCTAAGTTGTTTCTTAAGAGGTTTATTGCTTTGTCGTAAGCGTCATGGGTAATCTTTTTTACTTCCTCATCGATAGTTTGAGCAGTCTGCTCACTATAGTTTCTCTCTTCCATAATGTCGCGTCCTAAAAATACCAAGCCTTCTCTTCTTCCTAAGGTTAGGTTGCCTAGTTTTTCCGACATTCCGAATTGCGTAACCATACGCCTAGCCATACCGGTAGCTACCTCTAAATCATTTTGCGCTCCAGTAGTAACTTCGTTTAAATTAATTTGTTCTGAAGCCCGGCCACCTAGTATCATGGTAATCTCTGAGAGTAATTCTTTTTTAGTCCAGTAATGCCTATCTTCTAAGGGAGGGGTAAAGGTATAGCCACCTGCCAGCCCACGAGGAATAATTGAGACTTTTTTCAAAGGATTGACTTCCGGTAAGAGCAAGGAAAGTAAGGCATGCCCGGATTCATGCAAGGCAGTAATCTCTTTTTCTTTTTTAGACATAATGTGGCTTTTCTTTTCCGGGCCCATTAGCACTCTTTCAACTGATTTATCTAAGTCTGATTCTTCTACTGCTTCTTTGTTATTGCGTGCAGCCATAAGCGCAGCTTCGTTGCATAGATTTGCAAGGTCCGCTCCAGAAAAACCCGGAGTTTGGCTGGCCACAGATTTGAGGTTAACTGATTCGGCGAGTTTGATTTTTCGAGTATGTACTTTTAATATTGCTTCGCGTCCCAAAATGTCCGGCAAGCTTACGATAATAGTACGATCAAACCTTCCTGGCCGCAGGAGTGCGGGATCTAATGTGTCTGGGCGGTTTGTAGCAGCAATTAGAATTAAACCTTGTTGCGCATCAAAACCATCCATCTCAACTAGTAATTGATTAAGAGTCTGTTCGCGCTCGTCGTTGCCTCCCCCGATTCCTGAAAAACGCAGCCGGCCCACAGCATCAATTTCGTCGATAAAGATTATTGCCCCTTTACCTGAAACTTTTCCAGCTTTACGGCCTTGGCCAAAGAGGTCTCTTACTCGGCTTGCCCCTACACCTACAAACATTTCTACAAAATCTGAGCCTGATATACTAAAAAAAGGCACTCCTGCTTCTCCTGCCACTGCTCTGGCAATTAAAGTTTTACCACATCCCGGTGGCCCAATGAGCAGGACACCCTTGGGGATTTTCCCTCCCAATCTTTGAAATTTTTTAGGATCTTTAAGAAATTCAATAACTTCCGTTAGTTCTTCTTTAGCCTCATCAACTCCGGCAACGTCATTAAAAGTAGTTTTTTCTGTTTCACCTTGAATTTTTGACTTAACTTTTCCGAAAGTCATGATTTTGTTACCTAATTGCTCACCGCGAGCAGCCATCATCCACCAAAAGAAAATCAGTAGCAATATTGGGCCTAGATTAAATAACAAAGAAACCCAAAATGTACGCGCGGGTTTAATATCGAAATTTTTTAAATTCTGGCGCATGAGCGTAAGCATATCCGGGTCGCTCTCTGGCATATTTACAAAAAACTTTGTATTATCCGTAAATTCTCCATGCAGGATAGTTTCAGTTTTAGAAACTTGTTTTATTGTGTCAGGGCTGTTTTTTAAAACAAGGTAAAATTTGCTATACGAAATTTCTTTAGGGATGCCAGTTACGGGTATGCTGTTGAAGGTATTCACCAACATGATAAAAATAAAAAAAACCAAAAGCCAACCAAAAGGAAAACGTTTAAATATATTGTTTTTATTTGATTTAGGTTTATTCTCTGGGGTCATTTTTAATTCTCCAATTTTAAATAAATTTTTAAATAAAGTTTAGGTTTTTATTATATCCACAAAAAGATGTAAAATCAAGTAATTTATGGATTTAGCGCCTGTAAAACCGTAAGAAATTACGCGCTTTTTGCACGGAGATTCCTTTAGGAAGGTCAACAATAGATTCTTCTGGCCGGTTATTAAGCAGGTCTTCTACTTCCTTGATATGTTTAAAACTTATTCTACGCGTGTCTCCTTGGATGTAAGCGATATTTTGCCTAATCTTAAGCCGTAAAATAGCTAGGTGTAATTTTTGGGCCTTTCTTATATTAAGCTTGCCAACGTCGGTTTTAAGATTATTTTTAGCAACCTGATCTAGGTATTCGTAATCGTACGAAACGCTTTCAGCTAAATTTGCAAGTAACTCCACAATATTTTGGTTATACGTACGTTTTAACAAAGGAATCAAATTATGCCGTATTTTATTGCGAAAAAATAGATCTTCTCTATTCGTAGGGTCTATGCGCGGTTTCACTTTCCTTTGTTTTAAAAAACTTTGGATTTCCCGGCGCTTTGTTTCTAAAAGAGGACGAATAAAAGTTACGCCTTTAATTGTTCTAAGTGGAGATATCCCGCTTAATCCGCATAAACCAGTTCCTCGTAACAGGCGCATTAATACGGTTTCTGCCTGGTCATCAAGATTATGGCCTAAAGCAACTTTATTAGCTTTAATTTTTTGGGCAGTTTTAATCAGAAAAATCAGCCTTTTTTCTCTAAGAAACTCCTCTGAAGAACACTTAATGCCTTTTATTTTTGAATCTAACTTTTCTATTTTTATGGGGATATCAAGCTTATCTGCCCATTGCTTTACAAAAAGCGCATCTGTTTTAGAATCTTTACGCAAGCCATGATCCAAGTGCGCGATATGTAAAGTTAGCCCAAGGGTATTTCTTAAGCTAGCTAATTTAAACAGCAGCGCAAGCGAATCTGGGCCTCCTGAAACAGCCACCAGGATAATATCTTTTCTTTGGATCAAATTATATTTTTTAATTGTTTCCATAGCTTTACTCAGCATGGAATTATTTTAACACAAATATAACAAATGTTGACTTTTCTTTTATAAAAGAGTATTTTAAATAATGTGGCTAGTAAAATAATAACTAAGCAAGAAAAAAAAATTGTTTTCCAGAATTTCATCTCCCTCTCTACTCTCCAGGGTATTAATTACATTCTGCCTTTAATTGTTCTGCCTTATTTAATCAGAGTGATCGGAATCGAAAAATTTGGTTTGATTGCCTTTGCGCAAGCATTAGTACAATATTTCATGATTTTAACAGATTACGGATTTAGCCTATCGGCAACCAGGAAAATTTCATTATGCGCTGACTCCGATAAAAAAATAAGCGCAATTTTTTCTTCAGTAATGACGGTTAAGCTTATCTTCGCGTTAATAAGTTTCTTATTACTCTGTGTTATCTTAGCATTAATACCTAAATTCCGAGATGATTGGTTAGTTTATATCCTAAGTTTTGGCGCAGTTATTGGCAATACATTATTTCCAATTTGGTTTTTTCAAGGCAAAGAAAAAATGAGTTATATAACAAAGGTGAACGTGTTTAGCGGGATTATTTATGCTATTTGTATTTTTATTTTTATAAATTCTCCCAAAGATTATTTACTAGTACCGCTATTAAATTCGCTTTTATTTATAATCGCTGGAATTCTTGGCCTTTACATTGCTTTTAGAAGGTTTGAGTTAAAGTTTATTTTGCAGAAATATACTGATATACAAAAAGAGCTTAAAACAGGCTGGGATATTTTTATCTCTGTAGTATCTGTGAATGCTTATACTACAACTCGGGTTTTTGCAGTAGGCCTGCTTACTAACAATGTGTTCACAGGCTATTATTCTTTGGCTGAAAGAATCGCTAACGTAATTCAGTCGTTCCCTATGGATTCATTTTCTCAAGCAGTATTCCCAAGGATCAGTAAAGTTTTTGCAAAGAATAAACAGAGAGCAATGGCCATAATGTATAGGATTCAGGATAATATAACTCTGGGTTTTGTTATCAGCTTGCCTATTGCCTACTTTCTCTCTCCCTGGATTATCCTATTTGCTTGCGGATATCAATATCAAGAAGTTATATTTACTTTGAGGCTATTGCTAGGAGCGGTTTTTTTTGTAGGAGCAAATGTTTTTAAGGTGCAATTTCTACTTGTTTGCGGGAAACCAGATCTTTATGCGAAAATTCATATATTTGCTGCAATTATTGGGTTACCCCTAATATTTTTACTTATAATAAAGTTTTCTTTTCTAGGAGCGGCAATCGCTACGGTGTTGATTGAAGCCGGGGTATTTATTTGTACTTCCCTTATTATCGATAAACTCGCAAAGAAAATTATAAAAAATTAAGGCAGGCGTCCTTCACTTCTTTAATTGTCAGCTTCTCTTAGTTTCTATAAACTCCGTACCAATTTCATATCTATCATTAGCAGCATCTTCTCTTACCCAAGCTACTTTGACAAAAGCTCCATAAGGGTACTTTTTTAATGTGAAATTTACCTTTAGCACGCTCTTCTTTAGGATAAATTCATGGCTATAAAAACATATACCGCCCTGACTGATATTTTTGCCTATAGAAGTCTTGGTTTTTGGTGCATTTGAAAGTTCGTAAGTTACTCCTGAGGAAAATGGGATACGTGTAAATTTTCTTCGCTCCATAATATTTAAGGAACTTCCTTTTCGAAAATTGATAGTGGCGGAGAGTGGCCCTGCTACGCTTCGCTTCGCAGGACTGCCTTCATAGCTGCATCGCCACTTTTTCGTAAATTGATAGTGGCGGAGAGTGGATTTAAACCACCGACCAAGCGGGTATGAGCCGCGTGCTCTATCAGGCTGAGCTACTCCGCCAAATCAACTACTTCCTTCTATAAGCGTCTAAGAATGAATTACAATAAATATTTTTATTCAAAATTAATTCTGACGTGATTAACGCGTCCATAAGCTCTTTATCTTTCGGATCAAGTATAGCAGAATTTAACCCGTAAGCAACAGCCATGGTTAAAAATGTACGGTTAATTAAGCTGCGTACATGTGTGCCTTGTGAAATATTGCTTAGCCCAATAATAGTTTTTGGGCTAGGTTCAGAGATTATCTGAAATTCATGGATCGATTCTAAGATATCTTTAATTTGGGCTTGAGCAACATTAACTGGCAGAACAATCGGATCTAAGTATAAGTCTTCAATTGCAAATCCATGTTGTTGGCATGCAGTAATAATGGTTGCCGCCAGCTCTAACCTTTGATCTTTGTTTTGAGGAATTCCCTTGGTGTTAATAGCTATCCCTATTAGTTTAGAATTATATTGTTTAGCTAGCGGGATTAACAAATCAAGTTTTTCTTGATCAGCTGTCGTGGAGTTGATAATTGTTTTGTTTTTAGAAACTTTTAATCCTTCCTCAATGACTTTATTGTTACTTGAATCTAGGCAAAGCGGTTTATCAGTTACTTCTTGGATTGTTTTGACTAACCAAGGCATATCCGTTAATGGCTGTTTAGAAGCCGGCCCGCAATTAACATCTAAAGCATCAGCTCCGCAGGCAATTTGTTCTAATGCGCATCTTTGCACTTCTTTTTTATTATGCTCTTTAATTGCTGCGCCAATATTGGCGTACATTCCATTAATTAATTCACCGATAATAAACATAAGTTAATTTTTGAATAACCTCTCAATATAATTACTGGTTTTTTCGATTGCATTAGGGTGGCGCATAATTAAAAGATCTGCCCCTGATTGAATAAGGCTGGTTGCGGTAATTGTTTCCCAGATAACCCCCTGTTGGGGCGAAGTTTTTGCTTCTTTTGTTCTCCAAGCCTCTTGGCCCACAAAACAGATAAAAGGCATAGCTAATGTTTTATCCCCAGATAAAGCTGCTAAACGCGCTCTTTCCATAATGGAGTAAGCGTATTCTAGTCCGTAACCCAAAGCACCAATAGTGGGGTTCATCACAATTCGCTCAAGACTCAATCCCATATCAGAAATCAGGATATTCAATTGTTTAGCGATATTAATATCAATTGGGCTTTCAGCAATAATATTGTGTCCATCCGCAAGAACACTGGCAACTAAAGTTTTGTAATTGTTTTGTACAGCGCAACCAATTAGGCAGCGCGTAGCTTTAGCTGCTTCTGAGCAAGCCGGCATAATCAGGTTGTCTTTTGTATCATCTCCACTGCCTATAATTATTAAAGGGACTTTTATTTTGCTTAATAGCGTAGAAACGAATTTTGCTGCTTGGCAGGCGGTTTTATTTCCTAGATCAGGATGCGTGCCCTGCATTTTCAGGCAGAGTAGCTCAGCCTTATATTCATTCACGCATTTCTCTGCCCAGGCAAAAGGATCATTTAAAACTTTACCATAGGCATTAACCAATTCTTCCGGCCACTCTTGTGGCGGTATATCCCAGATTTCAAAGGCGATCCTAGGCTTATTCGGGATATTTCCTTCCCGAAATAATAATGGCAGGGTATTCTGTCCACCAATGCTTACTTCATTTTTATTGCCAATAGTTACAGTTGAAATTGCACCTGGCCATTTTTCAAGTGCTAGTTGTGAGACCATATTTTTTCTCCTAATGTATTAAATATTTTTAATACTGGCGAATCTGATTTTAAATTAAAAATCGATTGACTAGCTAAACTTAATTCTTCAAGACTTAAGTCAAAAGGCAAACTCCCTAAATACTCCAGGTTAGTTTCTCTAATTTTTTCTTTATCTACATTTTTATTAAAACGATTAATTAATAAAGTACTTCTTTTTACTTCAAATTTAACCTGTTTAGTTAATTCATTAATTCTTTGCGCCGATTTTAAGCCTATATTAGAGGCGTCTGATACAACAACAAGGCAGTCAGCGTAACGGGTAATACGCCGAGATAGATGTTCTAATCCCGCTTCATTGTCGATTACTATATAATCGTAATCCTTGATTAATCCAGCCATTATCCCGCGCAAACAATTATTTACGTAGCAATAGCATCCAGGCCCCTCAGGCGCGCCCATGTTTAATATGTCAAAACCATCGCCTTCCTGGATGGCTGATTGAATTTGGTATTGAATAAATCGTTCCTTAGGCGTACCCACAGGTATTTTATCCGGTGAAGCTGATATATCGTCAAGAATTGCGCCAATACTACCCTTGTTTTTTGTTCCCAGAAGTTCACCCAAATTACTGTTTGGGTCAGCATCTATAGCTAGAACTGAACCAAGTTTATTATTTTTAATACTACGTATAATTAGGGCCGCGATTGTAGTTTTTCCTGTGCCGCCTTTGCCTGCCATAGTAATTACATAACCCATTTAAAATTTTACGTTAGGAAACTTTTTTAAATCAGTATGCGGAAAAAATAAAGCCTGGCTGTATTCATCCATATAATCCGGATCAACAGATAATTCAAAATAAGTGATTTTAGAAGCAAGCGAATCCGCCATGGACATGGCCTCATCTGATAATAGAATTTGCCTGGCTCCGGCTAAGGCGCTGTTACCGATAAACACAAACTTAGAACGTTCCAGGTCTGGCAATAAACCAATTTTAATTGCTTTATCAATATCTAGGTATGTGCCAAATCCTCCGGCGATAAATATTTTAGCGATTGACGAAAACTCTAAACCCAGATGTTTAACTAAAATAGCAGTAGCAGAATATATCGCTCCTTTTGAACGCTTAAGGTTTTCAATGTCTGCCTCGGTAATCACAATTTCCAAACCCGTTTCTGTTTCATTTTTAAAACAAACTACAAACTCTTTTCCACTGTCAGTTTGCCGAATTCTCGAACCCGTAGCCTTAATCTTCCCACTTTTATCGATAATCCCCGTCTCTAACATTGCAGCTAATAGGCCAATATAGCCAGAACCACAGATTCCCCTGGGTAATTTATCCGCAATAGTGGAAAATTTAACATTAAAATCTTTCTTGTTTATCTCTACTTTTTGTATTGCCCCGGAACTGGCACGCATACCACTGGTAACCCCGCTTCCTTCAAAAGCAGGGCCTGCCGATGCAGCGCAAGCTACTAAAAAATCCCTATTTCCTAAAACAATCTCGCCGTTAGTGCCTATGTCAATTAGTATAGAAGGCTGCTCTAACTTGTATATCCCGCTGGAAAGAATTCCTGCTGTGGTGTCTCCTCCTACATAGCTAGAAACACCAGGCACGCAAGAAAGCAATCCTCTGGGGTTAATATTTATTCCTGCTTCCGCAGCGCGCATAACAGGAAGAAAATTTGCCGTTGGCACGTAAGGCGTTTTACGAATAGGTGCTGGATCAACACTTAAAAGTAAATGGATCATTGTGGTGTTTCCTGAGCAAACAATACAATTAACATCATTAAGGTCGATATTATGTTCAAGTGATAGATCTCTAATAATTTGATTCATCGTGTCAGTTACAGCAAGATGCAGTTTTTCTAGTCCATCGGCTTGGCCGGCATAAATAATGCGCGTAATCACATCGCTGCCAAATGCTGCTTGTTGGTTATAGGTAGCTTTTGTTCCAATTATTTTTTTGGAATTAAGATCAACCAGTTGCCCGGAAATAGTAGTTGTGCCGATGTCAAAAGATAAACCGAAGTTCTTGCTTGTAGTATTTCCAGATTCAACCAGGACAATTTCTACAGTATCGTTACGTAACCCCAAAGTAACGGTGATTTTCCAATCTGAGTCGCGTAATAATTCACCTAGTTGACGGATATTGAATATTCCGGTTTGCATTACGGGAAATTTTCCAAGAGTGCGTAATGAACGAACAACTCTTTCAAGGTCGCTTACACTGTCATTAAGCGTTGGCTTAGGCAACTCAAGATATAGTTTTGTGGCAAAAGGCGAATGTTTAAAAACGCCATCTTGTGAATTAGTTTTTATCAGCTGGATATCTTCGGCTTTAGAATACAGTCCACCTAAACGTTCCTCTAACTCATCGGGCGTAAGTTTATCAAAATTAAGGCGAGAGTTTGCAGGAATTTCTACTTCTAAGTCGCTATGAATAGTTGTTAAGCAAGCTAAATGTATATTGTTTTTTCTTTCTTCCGCAGTAATTATGCCGCTGGCTTGGCTGTTAACTTCTCCGCTTTTAACTTTTACCTTGCATCTTCCGCAAACACCATCTCCACCGCAAGTAGAGTTAACATAAATCCCAGCAGAGATAGCCGCTGAGAGAATAGTTTTATCTTTCTCAACTTGAATACTTTTATTATCCGGAGAGAAACTAACTTTAAATTTTTGCATAAGCTAGAGAGCTATGGTTTGCCTTCCAATAGGCAAAGCCAAAGTCAAATTTTTTAAAAATGTGGGGATTCCCGCTGCCTCCTTAGGCCCCACAATTACTTTAAATCCTGATCGCTCCTCAAGATCTCCGCTCATTATTGCAACATAGCCTGGGATAATTAGATTCCTATGTTTAACTGCATCTTTAACGGCGAATTTACCTAATGCGCGGGTAACGCTTTCAGCATTAAATTTTTCTGCTGCCCAGGCAGTTAATACTGACATACCTTCAGTATCAACGCTTAAGATATAAACAGGTATTTTACTTGTCTCTACTTCACTTAAGACCGTAAAATAACTCAAAGAAAAATTAGTAGTAATTAAAACTGGGGATTTATCGGTTGTTTGCCCAATTGCGTAAAGCTTTGGTTCAATTTGAAGAGGCTTTTGAGGATCAGTATAAATATTTTGCCTAAGGGTGAGAATTGAGAGCACCTCCCATGTTTCTACGCCTTTAATTAAGACAACGCTTGCGTATTTAGCTATATAAGCAGTTGCCTCTATCGCTTCTTCATAAAAGTCAGTGTTATTTACGATAGCTAAGGTGGGATAGCCTAAAGCGCGGTTGGATTTTTTAAGCGCTTGCCTGCGAACTTGAGTTAAATCCCAGATCTTTTCAGCAATTGGCTTTACTCCTGTATCTAAAATTAGGTTATTTACTCCTAGGCCATTAAGTTCTTTAGTAAGTTCGCAAAGCGCATCAATATCGCTAGCTGATACTACTAGCGCGAGATCAAAATCTTTGGCAAGTTGGCTAATTTGCGTAAGGTTATTTTTTGTGGCACAATAAAGCAAAGGCTTGCGCTCTTTAGCGATTCCAGCTGCCTCTTGTAAGCAGAGTATATCGCTACTCATTAACATAATCGGTAGAGCAGTATTATTTAAAACTAACTTAACAATATCTAAGAATCTGCCCTTATCTTTATTTTGTCTAATCGCGACTAAGTTTACATTTAATTTTTGGCCAACGCGCTCAAATTTTAGTTGATTAATTTTACTTAAGAGAAGCTTTATTTCTTCATTTTCCGAATCGTCATCAATTATAAAACCCACTCCCGTTGGATTACGGAATTTTTCTTCATGCCTAAACATTACTGTTTCGTTACCAATCTCAAATTTAGATTCCCCGCTGCCTAGGCTTACAAGTTTAATTGGCGGTAAGGCTTGGGCTTCCAGAGTAGCTTTTGCATCAAGCGACACAAAAGGGCATTTTTCAATTGCTAATGTTTTTTTAGCCAACTGCATGGCAAAAGCGAGGCAAGTAGCTAAACCGCATTGCCGGCAATTAGTTTTAGGTAATAGTTTGTAAATATCCAGACCTGAAAGTGCCATGATTATTTTTTATTGATTAAGCTGGCGAAATATCCTGCGCCAAATCCGTTGTCAATATTTACTACTGTAACCCCCGGTGAACAACCATTGAGCATGGTTAACAGCGCGCTCAAGCCGGCAAAAGAGGCTCCATATCCACAGCTAGTTGGAACAGCGATAATTGGTGCTTTAACTAGCCCGCTGACTAAACTGGCTAACGCGCCCTCCATCCCCGCGACTACGATAATTATTTGCGCGTTCCTTAACTTTTCAATATTAACCATTAGCCGATGTACACCGGCTACGCCAACATCATAGAGTTTTTCTACGCGGTTGCCCATTACTTTCAGGGTTACTACTGCTTCTTCAGCTATAGGGATATCGCTTGTGCCTGCAGAAATCACCAAGACTGAGCCCTTCGAAAGCAATTTTTTTTTCTTTAAAATAAAACCAATTTTTGCCAGAGGCGCATATTTTAAAGCAGGGATAGATTTTTTTAAGAAGGCAAATGTACTTTTATCTAATTTTGTTAGCAGAAGATCTTCCGTTGACTTAGCAATTTTACTGGCGATAGCCAACAGGTGCTTTCGATCTTTACCCGGACAATAAATTACTTCACCAAACCCTTTACGTTTTAATCTGTCAGTATCAAGTTTGGCAAACCCCAGGTCACAAAAACCTTGTCTTTCAGACATTTATCTAAAATCCCCGGTAAACAAGAAGTCCCAGTAGGATTATAAGAATTGTGGCAAAGATATAAAAATCGTTAAAATATAAGAAATCACGAATTTTATCTTGCCGCCCTACTTTTTCTCTTTCACCGGATTTATGGTGGTCGTTTTGATGAGTTTTTCGGTATTCATCAACCTGTTCTTTTTTAAAACGCAAGTAGACCCCTCCGACTTTATAAGCAGGCAGAGTGCCTTTTTCTGCTAGATCTAATACATCTTTTTCTGATACTTCCAACAGAAGAGAAGCATCTCTTACAGTAAGCAATTTTTCTTCAGACATGATTATTTCCCGATTTTTCCTGACGCTATCCAATTATCAATTGCTATACGCTCAAACTTCCAATCGTTACCTTCTTTACTTCCGGGCACTTTTCCTGAATTAGCCCACTCCGTAATAGAGCTTAACTCTACTTCTAAGTATTCTGCTAACTGTTCAGCATTTAAAAAATCATGCAGCATTGTGCATTGTCCTTGAAAAATTGCGCCTTCCGCTATATTAAGTTTTACTGGGTAGATATGCCCTTCAACAACGGCATGAGGCAGAAGAGTGAGCCTTTCTTTTGCAATAATTTTACCCTTGATTTTTCCGCCGACAATTATGTTGTCTCCTTCAATATCTGCGTTAATTACAGCCGTAGCGCCAATTGTAAGATTACCACGTGTTTTAAGGTTCCCCTCAAATTTACCATTAATACGCAGATTAACGGGATCCTTAAAACTTAAAGTACCCTGCATTGCGGCATCAACATCCAAAATTTTTTCTTCCAGCTTTTTTTTAAATGCCATGCTTACCTCCGGTTTTAAGTTTTCGCATCCCTGGAAATTGTTTTTTCAAAAAAACGTAAAAAGTGCAATACAATTAAAACCAAAATCGTAGCATAAATTGCTATTTTGTTAAAACCACATCCTACTGCTAATCCAATTCCTGAAACTACCCATAAGCTGGCCGCAGTAGTTAAGCCTCTAACGCCTTTCGGCTCTCTGATTATCGTGCCTGCTCCTAAAAAACCAATTCCCGTAATTACACCTGCGGCAATACGCGCAGGATCCAATGAAACCGTATCTTTATATATATCAAAAACATATAAGGATGTCAACATGATAAGACAAGATCCTAATGCTACTAGTATATGTGTGCGTAAACCAGCATCTCTACGATGTACCTGTCTTTCAAAACCAACTAATCCGCTTAAAACCAGGGTTAATAACAAGCGTATAACCATTTGAAAATCAGTAGGCATAATTCCTCCCGTTAGTTAAACTGCACGTTTAAATAAAGATTATCTTTTGCGCCTTGCTTGTTAAGTTGGTATGCCAGCCCACTAACCATAGCTGCATTATCCATGCATAGGCTAATACTAGGGAAAAAACATGTAATTCCGGATTCCTTAGTAGAAGCTAAAAACTTATTTCGCAAGTTACTATTAGCAGCAACCCCGCCTCCTATTAAAAGTTGTTTTACATTTTTGCGCTTACAAGCAATTAAGGCTTTTTTTATCAAAGTATTGATCACAGTTTCTTGAAAGCAAGCTGCCAGATCCTGCTTTATACAGGTATTTACTTTTTTACCTTTCAAATAATACAATACTGAAGTTTTTATCCCGCTAAAACTAAAATCCAGTTCATTTTTAGTTCCGGAGCAGGCAAATTTAATCTTATATTTGTCACCGCGCTTAGCTAACCTTTCAATTAGAGGGCCGCCAGGATAGCCAAGCCCTAATATTTTAGCTACCTTGTCAAACGCTTCTCCGCAAGCGTCATCATTAGTTTGGCCGATTACCTGGATATTAGAAAAATCCTTTATATAGAACAGGCTTGTGTGCCCTCCTGAAACCACTAAAGCTATTACCGGCAATTTAATATTATTATGGCAAAGAAAATTAGCATAAATGTGGCTATAAACATGATTAATACCTAAAAGCGGTTTTTCTAAACTTAAAGCCAAAGCTTTTGCAAAAGAAATACCGACAAACAGTGAGCCTGGCAAGCCAGGGGTGATTGTACAAGAGATAAGATCAATTTTTTTAGGGGAGATTTTAGCCACTTTAATCGCTTCTAAGAACACGCTGGCAATACTTTCTAGTTGCATGCGTGAGGCAATCTCTGGCACCACTCCTCCGTATTTGCTATGTAGCTTGAGGCTAGAGGCAACTATATTAGCTAAAATCTTTTTGCCATCTTTAACTAAAGCTACAGAAGTTTCATCACAAGAACTTTCTATCCCCAGAACTATCATTTAGCTACCTCTGAAACAAAAACGAATTTATAACCTTCTCTTGCTAACTCCGGGAGCATCTCTTTTAAAACAAGTAAGGTATTCTTTCGGTCATGACCTATACCTATAGCTATGCCTTGATGGTATGCTATTTTTTTTAATTCGTTAACCTGGTTTTTTATATACTCCGGGTTATTTTGGTTATCCAGAAATACATCCCTTTTGGCAAATCTTAAACCTATTTTTTTGGCTAATGACGCACAAACAGATGCGCTTGTTACGAAACTGTCTAGAAAGTATAGATTGTGTTTCTTTACCTCCTGCATAACCATTGTGCTTGATTTTATATCTTGAGTAACGCGCGAACCCATATGGTTAGAAACGCCTTTTGCAAAAACGAGATTAGCTAAATCTTTATTTATAATTTTGCGTATCTCCTCCTTATTCATGTTAACGCTGATAGTATTTTTTTCTACCTTACGGGATTCTTTAGGCTCCATAGGTAAATGCAGGATAATCTCTTTCCCAAACTTATGTAATTTTTGTACAACTGAAGTCGTATTTCTTAGGTTAGGTAAAACAGCGCAAGTTAAAGGTTGTTTTATCTGGCAAAGTATCCCTAAATTATTTTGGTTATATCCCCAATCGTCTATAACAATAGCAATCTTGCCTTTCGATATAGGGATAATCTTTGGTGGAACTTTTTTATAAAGAGGGGCTAAAATAATCGCAATAAAAATAATCAAACATAGTATTATTGCGATTGAAACGATAAATTTATTTTTCATTATATAACTTTATTACTTTTAAGGCATCCACAGCCCGGGTAATTTGCGGATCAGTTTTATAATCAAACGTATTTTTAATATCCCAGCCGGCAGATTGGCTTTCCTTATTCGCTTCTATTATAATATCTGGTGTAACCCCTAACCCATGAATAATTTTTCCAGATGGAGTAAAATAACGGCTGGTAGTAAGCCTTAATGCTGAGCCATCTCTTAATGGTATAACGGTTTGCACTGAACCCTTACCAAAAGATTTTGCGCCTATTATTATTGCGCGTTTATAATCCTGTAAAGCTCCGGCAACAATTTCACTGCCAGAAGCAGATCCTTCGTTAATCATAATTACAAGTGGCAACTCACAAATAGAATTTTTACTTTCGGAATAGAATTTAAGATTTTGATCTTCTCTCCTGCTTTTAGTATAAGCGATCAATTTATTTGGCTGGATAAACTTTCCTGCAATTTTTACAGCCACATCTAATAAGCCGCCAGGATTATTACGTAAATCAATGATTAACGCATTCATCCCCTGTTTAGATAAATTACTCAAAGCATTATTAAATTCTTGCAACGTATTTTCACGAAATTCGGTTAATCGAATATAAGCGATTCCGTTAACAAGCATAAGTGCGTGTTTAATATCTTTAATTTTAATTATCGCTCTAGTGATTTTAAAATCTAAAAGCTTCTTTTCCGTGTCTCGTAATATGGAAAGGCTTACGCTTTCTCCTGTCTTACCGCGCATTTTTTTTACTGCATCAGTTATAGTCATTTCACGAGTTAACGCGTCATTTATTTTTACAATATGGTCATTGGGCTTGATGCCTGCTTTCCAGGCCGGGGTATCTTCAATGGGAGTAATTACAGTAAGTAAGCCATCTTTAATGGTGATCTCAACACCCAGCCCTCCAAATTTACCTTCTGTATCTATTTTTAGATTATTATAAGTATCCGGATCCATAAATTGACTATGTGGGTCAAGTGAAGAAAGCATTCCTTTTAATGACCCATAGATTAAATCCTTAGGTTTTGCCTCGTCCACATAGTCATTTTTTATAATTGCCAAAGTATCAGAAAATAATTCTACTTGGCGGTAAAGCTCATCTTTATTTTTCTTTTCATTGTTAGTTTGCGCAACTGAAACCCCCATAAATATGGTAAAAGATAACACAACGATAATAAATAAATTTTTACGCATTAAGATAACCTCCGCCTTATCAATTCTTGGACTGTTTTAGGATTAGCCTTGCCCGCGCTTTTCTTCATTACTTGGCCTACTAAATACATAAGTGCGTTTGTTTTTCCAGCCTTAAAATCATTTGCAGGTTTCGTATTTTCCCGGATAACCGTAAGGATAATTTGTTCAAGCTCGCAAGTCGCAGAAATCTGTAATAAATTATTTTCATTTATCAGTTCAAGCGCTGATTTTTTGGAATCAAGCATCTGGGATAAAACGCTTTTAGCAGATAGGTGCGAGATCTCTTCTCGAGCAACGAAACCAATTAAATTAATTAACTCAAGGATAACAACTCCTGTTTCGTGTAAATTAATTTTTTTAGCATGTGCCTCAGACATTAAAGGCCCAATTAACCAGTTAACTATATGTTTTTTATCTTTTTCCGGGTACTGCTTTAAACACTCTTCCGCAAATTCACTATCTTTTTTAGAGCTAACTAAGATTCTTGCGTCGTATTCGGATAAAGAATAATCCATCATAAAACGTTTCAGCTTATCTTGAGGTAATTCTGGAAGTGATTCTTTTATATTATTGATTTGGCCTTGGTCAATAATAAAGGCTGCTAGGTCCGGATCAGGAAAATACCTGTAATCCTTAGCCCCTTCTTTACTACGCATGGATATAGTCATCCCTTTTTCTGCGTCCCATAACCTAGTTTCTTGCAACATAGCGCTCCTGTTAACAAGTAGCTCAGTTTGACGAATTACCTCAAATGTCAAAGCGTCTTTTACTCCTTTAAAGGAGTTCATATTTTTAAGCTCAGTTTTGATACCAAGCTCTTTTACGCCTTCGGGCCGTAAAGAAATATTTGCATC
Source organism: Candidatus Omnitrophota bacterium (assembly GCA_022013085.1). Lineage (GTDB taxonomy): Bacteria > Omnitrophota > Gorgyraeia > Gygaellales > Profunditerraquicolaceae > UBA6249. The sequence goes on from JAKLQX010000056.1 coordinate 44,880, forward strand.
GCAACGCAAAGACCCTTTCTCCATATCGCAATCAGAAACATCTAGATACTCAATAATACTTTTTAAGCTAGTTAAATAATCAAAGGCTTCTTGGGGGCTGGATATTTCCGGTTCGCTTACAATTTCAAGTAGTGGAATTCCTGTACGATTAAAATCCACTAAGCTTATATTTGCCTCATGGATGAGCTTACCAGCATCTTCTTCCAAATGTACTCGGGTTATACCAATACGTTTGGAATTTTGTCCCGTAGTAATATTCAGGAATCCATTTTTTGACAAAGGCAGGTCAAACTGTGAAATCTGATAGTTTTTTGGCAGGTCAGGATAAAAATAATTCTTGCGATCAAATTTAGTATGCTCTTGAATCTGGCAATCTAAAGCCAAAGCTACTTTAATGGCGGAGTTTAGCGCCTGTTTATTATAAACCGGGAGTGTTCCGGGAAATCCTAGGCATACCGGGCAGCAACTAGAATTAGGGGTTTTCCCAAAATCAATAGCGCAACCACAAAATGCCTTGGTTTTAGTTTTTAGCTGTAAATGTACCTCTAGCCCTATAACAGTTTGGTATTTCACCCCGTACCTTCTTTCGTATTCAGAATTATTCCAATATCTATGCTCTCAAACCTTAATATTTTAAAATATAATGAATAATTAGAAGGTGTGGGGTTCATAGCTTGGGTTTTAATTTATGCCACTGGGTATTTTGCTCATATACATGCGCTACTCTAAAAAGTACCTCTTCATTAAATGCTTTAGCCATAATTTGCAAACCTACTGGCAGGCCGTTTTTAGTAAAACCGCAAGGAATAGATATTGCCGGTATTCCAGCTAAGTTAACCGATATGGTGTATATATCCGAAAGGTACATTTCCAGTGGATCTTTTGTTTTTTCTCCGATTTTAAATGCCGCAGTAGGGCAAGTAGGAGTGATAATGCAATCAAAATCTTTGAAGATTTTATCAAAATCCTGTTTTATAAGCGTTCGCACTTTTAAAGCGCGTAAATAATACGCATCGTAATAACCGTGAGATAAAGCAAACGTTCCCAAGATAATTCTGCGTTTTGCTTCGTCACCAAATCCCTCCCCGCGTGTTTTTTTGTACATTTGGATTAGATTATCTGATTTTGCCCGGTAACCATACTGCACTCCATCAAATCTAGCCAAATTGGAACTTGCTTCAGCAGTCGCGATAATGTAGTAGACTGGGACAGCGTACTCTGTATGCGGTAATGACACTTGATGTGAAAAAGCGCCTAAAGTATTAAGTTTAGCTATAGCCTCTTGGATAATAATTTTAACCTCAGCATCCATGCCATCAACAAAATATTCTTTAGGTATACCAAATTTTAAACCTTTAATATCTAATCCTAAACTTTTAGTATACTCTGGTACAGGTTGATTTATGGAAGTAGAATCTTTTGGGTCGAAACCCGAGATAATTTGGCTTAAAATTGCTGCATCACGCACATCTTTAGTAATTGGCCCAATCTGATCTAAACTCGAAGCAAAAGCAATTAAGCCAAAGCGTGAAACTCGGCCATAAGTAGGTTTTAATCCTACAACGCCACAAAAAGATGCAGGTTGGCGGATTGAACCTCCGGTATCTGAGCCTAATGCCCAGATTGCCTCATCAGAGGCTACAGCAGCAGCGCTGCCACCTGATGAGCCACCAGGAACACAATCTAAATTCCACGGATTATGCGTTGAACCGAAATATGAATTTTCAGTTGAAGATCCAAAAGCAAACTCGTCCATATTTGTTTTTAAAGGAAAGATCTCCGCAGAAGCCTCTTTTAGCTTATTGATTACTGTAGCATTATATGGCGGGTTAAAACCTTGTAGTATTTTTGAACAGCACTCTGTAATAAAGCCTTGAGTACAAATATTATCTTTAATGCTAATGGGTAAGCCATATAAATTAAGGCCATTCCGGCCGGGCTCTTCAGCTTTAGTTTTTATACTCTTAGAAGAAATGAGTTTATCCATTCTGACATAAGCTTTTACTTTTTTATCAGTCTTTTGTATACGCGTATAAAGCGCGTCCTGTATAGCTTGAGCAGTAGCTTCTTTTTTTGAAAGCTTATCCAGTAACTCATGAGCTGTTAAATGATTAAGTTCAGTCATTATTCGATTATCTTCGGTACGCTGAAGAAATTTCCTTTTTTGCTTGGGGCATTTTCCAGGGCTTTTTCTGGAGTTAAACAGATATGCGGTTCATCATCGCGCAAAACATTACATACTGGCAAGATATGGCTAGCTGATTTAATCTGCTCTGCATCTAAACAGCTTAATTTATCAATAAAGCCTATAATATCATCTAGTTGCAAAGACAGCCTTTCTAACTCAATAGGCTGCAATTCGATACGCGCTAAATGTGCAACATATTCCACTGTTTTCTTATCTATCGCCATTGCTCCTCCAAATTAATGAAATATTTTAACAAACTTTGATGCGAAAGTCAAGCAGGTCATACCTGTCGAGTTGTAGTATTCCTACGCGTCTGCCTTGTCTTGGCTTTCACCATGTGTTACAAATGCCTCTGCTAGTTTTCTCACTCAGGTCGATTTTTTTACGCCAATGATCTTTCGCATTTCGGCGGCTGCTGAACTCGCGCCTCGTGTTCTCACTCGGCGCTCAAACAGCATCGCCGTTCCGAGATTGCCCCGCCTTTG
>JAKLQX010000057.1 GCA_022013085.1 Candidatus Omnitrophota bacterium
CCGCGCAGCCAGGCTTCCATGCTGGAGCAAAGATGAAAATAAGGCAGTTTACTAAAAGGGTAAATTTTATAGCGGCGTTCTTTATTCTTTATTCGATCATAGGTTTCTTCGCAGGTTCTTTTTAAGTGTCCGGTGGATTTTGAGATACTAGTCGGCATGCGTTGATTTTTACGCGGCTCAAAGACTACGGATGCCGCGACTACCCCTAGTCCGCATTCATCCAATTGTTCAAGAATATTGTCTGCATATAATTCTGTTAGGACTAGCTCATAGCCATAAATAGTTTTGGCGAATTTTCCTTTATCCGTGAGTTTCCCGTCGTGAATATAACCTAACTCTTTAAGCAGCCTAAGCTTTGCATCCAGAAGATTCAAGGCTTGTTTTTGTTCATTTTTTCGTGATTGATAATAGTGCAGGGAGAGAGGGTATATTTTAAATAATTCTTCCTGATATTTTTCGTAAAGATTAAGCATAGTCGCGTATGAAGTATTCAGCTGGCTTTTTACTTCTTCGGGTTTTCCAAAAATAATCCTCTGTACTTCTTCAAGATTAATACGTTGGGGATTAATACGTGAATAAACAAATCCTTCTTTGTCTATCCCGCGCCTTCCAGCACGGCCAGCCATTTGGTAAAAATCGCGGGTTTTTAGATTGCGTACGTATGTGCCATAGAATTTACGCAGGCCGTCAAAGGCAACTGAACGGCTGGGCATATTGATCCCGAGGGCAAATGTTTCAGTGGTAAAGATTACTTTAAGTAACCGGCTGGTAAAAAGCCGCTCAATTACTTCTTTCAAAGTTGGCAGCATTCCGGCATGATGGTAAGCAATGCCACGCTGTACCAGCGGATAAAGCTCTTGCGCTGATTGTTCATTTTTTAAATTAAACCTTATAAGCAGGTCTTCGTACATCTGTGTAATCGCCCGGCTTTCTTTATCGTCTAGAAATCTAAATCCGTATAGATCATTGGCTAATTCTTCGGCGCGTTTGCGGCTAAAAACAAAATAAATCGCAGGTAATCCTTCTTTTTCCTGGATGTGCCTGATCAGTGAATGTAAACGGCTGGGTTTGCTGGAACGTAAACGTTTAAGGTGTTCAATTTTATCCACGATTTCATTGCCACATTGAAAACTGAAATGTAATGGTACTGGCCGCTGGTTTTCGATAACAACTTTGACGGTTTTATCATGGATGGATTCAATCCAACTGGCGAACTGTTCAATATTAGGAATCGTCGCGGATAGCCCAAGTAAATTCATATGTTTGGGCAAAAAAATCAGTGATTCTTCCCATACGGTGCCGCGTTCCGGGTTATCAATGTAATGAATCTCATCAAAAATAATCCAGGAATATTTATCCAGAGATTTGGGTTCATCCAGGAGTTTGTTGCGGAAGATTTCCGTAGTCATAATTAGCACAGGGGCTTGTGGGTTAATAGAAACGTCCCCGGTTAAAATACCTATATTATCCTGGAATTGATTTTGAAAGTCGCGGTATTTTTGATTCGATAGTGCTTTAATCGGGGCAGTGTAAATTACTCCGATATTATTTTGGATAGAGCCGCTAATAATATGCTCGGCAATCGCGGTTTTGCCGGCTCCGGTAGGAGCAGAAACAATCACGGAGTGGCCCTGGTTAATATGGTCAATTGCTTCTTGTTGAAAACGGTCATAAATCATAAATATATTATAACTTAAATAGTAATAGTTCACAATCAGATTTAGGGGGGTAAGTCAGAGTGAGATTGTACGATATGGTTTACTCTCGTCTTGATTTAGAAGAAAGAATTTTGAGCTGGTTTCGATATTTGGCTATGGTGCGGCGGGAGATGGAGATTCCTTCTTGTTTGAGAAGGTTGACAACTTCTTGGTCAGTTAAAGGATTTTCTTTATTTTCGTTTTCTATCAAGTCTTTTATCTTTGATTTGATTGCTTTGGATGAATAAAACTCTCCATTTTCTTGTTTTACCCCGGAACTTAAAAAATGCCGCAATTCAAAGATACCATCGGGAGTTTGCAGGTATTTATTATTGACAGTCCTGCTTACCGTGGATTTGTGTTTATCTACCAAATGAGCAATTTGTGATAAAGTCATAGGTTTAAGATTTTGCATTCCATTATCCAGAAAATCTTTTTGGATATAAACGATAGTTTCGGTTACCTTTTTTATTGTTTCTTTTCGGTTATTTATGGCATTAATTAAAAATTTAGCTGCTCCGAGTCTTTCTTTTAGGTATTCTTTAGTATCTTCGGTAATATCTTTTTGTTCTAGCATTCTTTTATATTTAGGATTGAGGTTTAGAGAAGGTAATTCCCAATCATTAAGCATGACCTCATACTTATCATTATTTCTCTTTAATATGGCATCTGGTATCAAACGCACTGTTCTTTCTGTATTAAAAGAACGCCCGGGTTTTGGTTCTAAATTGGCAATTTCTTTTATAGCTTCTTTGATTCTTTCTACAGGCACCTTTAGTTTATTGGCAAGGAATTCGAATTTTTTCTTTTCTAAATAAGGTAGATATTTATCTACAATTTGGCCTACCAGAGCTTGTCTGCCGGCAGCCAGGAATTTTTCCTCTCCTTTTATTTTTATCTGTAATAGAAGGCATTCTCTTAAATCTCTTGCACCTACGCCAATAGGATTGAAGGTTTGAATTAATGACAAAACTTTTTGAACTTGCGATGGGGCTGCTTGAGAGACTTTAGCTATTTCCTCAATAGAAATTTTCAGATATCCATCGTCATTGACATTCTCTATAATAAACTCTCCCGTTTTGCGTTCATCTTCGGTATTAGCAAACAAATGCAATTGTCTCAAGAGGTGTTCTTGAAGGGTTACAGGATTGGTTATAAGGCTTTCTCTGTAATCTTGTTTTTCTTCATCTTCATCAGAATTAGAATTTAAATCAGATTCAGTTTCTCTAAGAGGCGTTTCCATTTTTTCTGTCTCTAACAAAGGATTTTCCTCAATTTGCTGTTTTACATATTCCTGAAGCTTAACGAGAGGCATTTGCAGGAGGCTAATAGCTAATTTCATTTGGGGAGTTAATCTTAATTTATAGATAAGCTTATTGGCGGGTTTTAGTTCTAATTGCATATTTTACCTTAATTAATGATATGAGTATGTATTTTATTGTACAGAGATTTATTAATTTAGCAAGCAACATTCATGGCAACGTGTAGTTATAATTATTCTTGATATCTCTTTTTAAGAGTGATACAATTATAATTCCTTCCACAAAATAAGGGAAAAGCAGAGTTTTATAAGTTAATTAAGGATAGGTAATGAAAAAAAGAGGTAGAAGAAGAATAGAAGAGGCTGATCACCGAACAACTTTTCTTAAATCAGCTGAAAGAACCCTTGATGTGTTGGAGTTCTTAAGCAAGACACGCTCAATAGGAATTACAGAATTAGCCGATACTATTAAAATTGGCACCAGTACTGCGCATAGGATTTTGGCTACTTTGGAAAAGAAAGGATTTGCTATACAGGAACCCGATACTGGAAAATATACTCTTGGCCATATGGTCTTCCAGCTGGCCAGGTCAGTTATGTATATGATAGAGCCACTAAAATATGTCCGACCTCACTTAGAAGAGCTCTGTAAAAAGACAGGAGAAAATGTCGCCTTTGGTGTTATTACGCCTGGAAAAGATAGAACCTTGATTTTAGCAGAACAGATAACCGATAAAGCAATAATAGCCAAGCCCATCCTTTTTCAACGTTTCCCATTCCATGTTTGTTCTTGCGGTAAAGCATACCTTCTTACATTAAATGATAATCAACTAAAAGCAGCATTATCTAAAGATGATATGATGCGATTTACTGAATATACGCCAACTTCTCTTGTCATCATTAGAAAACAACTAATGCGATTTCGTAAGCTAGGATATGCTTTAAGTAAAGATGAATTTTCAGTTGGTCTTTCTACAATGGCTTCAGGTATATATGACGCTGAAGACAAATTTGCCGGAGCAATTATGATTGTAGGACCAGCGTTTAGATTTACTGACAAAAACATTAAATATTGGGGGAAGCTTTTGTTAGAAACTACCACAAAGTTAAGTTTAGAATTTAAAGCCAAAGGGATAATATAATTTTTTTAAATTATAATGTGGAAAATCATCCCACATAGAGGAATTACAGAAAATGAAGAATGAGGTAGAACTAACATTAACAATATTAGAATGTTGTTTAAAATTTGGGCCCTCTGTCACAATTGAAGATTTATGCCTAAAGACTAAGGTTTCAAAGAAGAAAATAAAATGTGTTCTATCGGTTTTAGTAAAAAGAGGATATATGACAGAAGGTAAAGATAGTAATGAGTATATGTTAAGTAGAAAAATTGTACTGCTTACCTAATTTATTATTTCAAGGTGATATTGTCAACGATATCTGTGTTTTTTGTTTTAGGAAGGTAAAATAAAATGGGTTCCGATCAAGAAAAAGATTTTCTGGATAGTATAGTTGATAGTGTGATTGCACTAGGCAAAGATGGAAAAATAAGTGAAGTAAATCAGGCAACCCTTGATCTTTTGGGTTATAAAAAGAAAGAAGACCTTATAACGCTTACTTTTGAGAAAATCTGCAAGAATTTTTCCACGAGCGGATTACGGGACAAAGTTCCTTTAGCAGAGCAGGAGCTAATATATTTAAATAAAGAGGGGAAAGAAATTTCG
>JAKLQX010000058.1 GCA_022013085.1 Candidatus Omnitrophota bacterium
AACCTCAAAAATGCGTGAAATTCCATATTTCAATGATTTTAAATCTTTTATTAACGACGGAAAAACGGTATAATATGTCCACAAATATATTTGCGACAGAAAGCGTCCAAAATGGACGGTTTGCGTCCTATGCCCAAAGGAACCCGAAACATTCGATTTCTCTTCGAGGGAACCCACCTGACTCACTTTGGTGGAATGGCCTTGATTCATCGTTTTTGCAAAAAGATTCATCTCAAAAAACGAATTCAAAAGAGTTTGGAACGGCATTATCCTCACGATCAATCCCAGTATCATTCTTCCGAACTGATCCTGGCATTGTTGTACGCAATTATTATGGGACTGAAACGTATCAACAAAACAGAAATCCTGCAATACAATGGATTCTTCCTGGAAATTCTGGGATTGAGCCGTTTCCCGGATCAAACAACTTTGCGCAGGTTCTTGAAACGGTTGAGTCCCCAGGCGATTCGCCAGCTGGCGAGGCTTCACGACAGCCTCAGAGCGCATCTCTGGGGATTGCCCAACAAACGCACCAGTCTGATTTTCGGGTAATGTCTTATAATACCTGTAAAAGTAATCTTGAAAAGATAATGCCTGCCTGCCGGACAGGCAGGGTTTGTTACGGCTTGAATTGAGATCGTGGTTGTAGTGTGATGTTAGAAGCCAAGAATTTAAGCCGTTGCAAATAAAAATGGCACATCGCTCCTTTCGGCGGTAAAATACCGCTGAAGATTTTAAACCAATGCCCCGCGTAGGGCAGAAAGGATGATGTGCCGATGAATAGAATACCACCAAGCAAGCGTATGGAGCAAGCATTTTTTCAGAGTATTTTTGAAGGCAAAAATCTTCTCTCCGGAATGGTTCAGGCCGGAGCGCAGTTGATGTTACAGCGGGCATTAGAAGAAGAGGTGACTGTGTTTTTGGGAAGAGGCCATTATAGACGGGGAAAGCGCCTGCAAAACGGTTATCGTAACGGCTATGAGCCGGCAGCAATCTCCTCAGGCGAAGGAAAGATTCAGGTTGAGCTGCCGCAAACCCGAGAAACAGAATTTTCTTTCCGCTCGGTGATTTTAGAACTGTGGCAAAGAAGGAGCGAGAATTTAGAAAAACTGATTCCGGCTCTTTATGTAAAAGGCCTCTCCACCCGTGATATTGAACGGGCATTGCAAGAAAATCTGGGCGTGGATAAAGTATCCCGTTCGGTAGTATCAAAGTTAAGCAAAAAGATTTACGCTGATTTTGATCAATGGCGTAAACGCGATTTATCAGACTATAAGATCCTCTATCTTTTTCTGGACGCGCATTACCTTGCTTTAAGGCAGGGCACGGATAAGAAGGAAGGCGTCTTGGTTGCCTGGGGCATAACCGAGGAAGGCAAGAAAGTCCTTTTGCATATTGACCGGGGAGAGCGCGAAAGCTACGACTGTTGGAAAACTTTTGTAGAAGATCTGAAACTAAGAGGTTTGAATGAGCCTCTTTTGGTAATCGTTGACGGTAATTCCGGCTTAAAGAAGATGCTCCGGGAATGCTTTCCTTATTCTTGGATTCAACGGTGCCAGGTGCATAAGATGAGGAATATCCTAAGCAAGCTGCCGAAGGATATCCATACCAAGATGAAAAGGTTGATTCATTCTGCTTTTTACGCGAAAGACTACCAAGAAGGATTAAGGATAGCCAAGGATATAATCGCGCGGTTTCGTGATGATTTTCCGTCGGCGATGGAATGCTTTGCGGAAAGCCTTGAGGATGTGCTCTGTGTGTTAAAGTTTCCGGCAACGCATCGCAAGAGTATCCGTTCCACCAATCTCTTAGAGAGGCTGCTGGGAGAGAGTAAGCGCCGGACGAAAGTAATCCCTCGTTTTCCGACGGAAAAGAGCTGTTTAAGTTTAGTCTATGCTGTCCTGATTGATGCCTCAAAACATTGGTTTGGCTTGAGGATGACGCCAAAGATAATAAAAGAGTTGAGCGGGCTGCGTGCTTCGTGCCGGAAACAGAAAATACCGGCGGCTGAGCTTGTTCAGCCGAAGGATTTGGAATTGGTAAAAGTATAAAATTATGAGTAACGGAGCGATGTTTCATATTTACTTTTACAGGAGAAAAAAGACTTGACC
>JAKLQX010000059.1 GCA_022013085.1 Candidatus Omnitrophota bacterium
CGTGGATTGGCAACAACTGGAGCGACTCTAGCTTTTGGAGAATTTGGTTTAAAGGTCCTAGCTAATGGTTGGATTAAGAATACCCAGATTGAATCAGTGCGCGTTATTTTGGCGCGTCAGTTACATAAAGGCGGAAAATTGTGGATTAGGATTTTTCCGGACAAATCTATAACTAAAAAACCGGCAGAAGTACGTATGGGTAAGGGTAAAGGGGATCTTGATCATTGGGTGGCTGTAGTAAAAAGAGGTCGTATACTTTTTGAATTAGGTGGAGTTCCTGAAGAGTATGCTAAAGCTTGTTTCCGTTTAGCCGCCTATAAGATGCCGTTACGTACCAAGTTTGTTACCAGGGTGCATAAATAATATGACCCCGCACCTTCTAAAAATTCAATATGTTAAGGGTGTGGAATATTCAGATATTAAAAGGCGCAGAGGATTAAAACGAATGAATAACAAAGAAGGTGCGGGGTGAAGCCACGAGAGTTAAGGAATCAGTCAGAAGATGAGCTGCTGCAGAAAGAAAAAGTTTTACTAGAGGAACTTTCTAAGTTGAATATGCAGCGTTATACGGGAAGTGTTGAGAAGCCGCATAAGTTTGCACTGATAAAAAAAGATATTGCGCGCATCAGGACAATCTTAAACGAGAAGAAAGATAAATAAGATGGGTAAACAAAAAGAATTTACCGGGGTAGTAATCAGCGACAAAATGCAGAAAACCGTGGTGGTAAAAACTATGCATTTAACACGCCATGCAAAATATTCCAAGATAGTCAAGCGCCATAATAAATTTAAAGCGCATGATGAATTAGGCGCGGCTAAACTAGGGGATACAGTTAGAATTGTCGAAAGTAGGCCGTTATCTAAAGATAAGCGTTTTATTGTGAAACAGATCATTAAGAAAGCTATTGAAGCGCAGGTTATTAGCCCTGAGGAGATTGTTTAAATGCTGCAATTGCGTAGTATTTTAGATGTTGCTGATAATACTGGAGCCCGTAAAGCTTCGCTAATCTGTATATTGCGTAAAATGGGCAGTTTTAATGGCAGTATCGGAGATGTTGTAAAGGTTAATATTAAAGAGTCTATTCCGGGCGCAACGGTTAAAAAAGGGGAGATGGCCAGGGCAGTAATCGTGCGTACTAGGCACGCGATAAGAAGAGCAGATGGTTCGATATTGCGTTTTGACCGTAACGCCGTAGTGATTATTGATGAGAAAGATAATCCCAGAGGTACGCGTGTTTTTGGGCCGGTGGCTCGCGAATTAAGGGATAAGAAGTTTAATAAAATAATTTCTTTAGCACCTGAGGTAATATAATGCAAAAAATTAAAAAGAATGATATTGTTATGATAATTGCAGGTAAGGATAAAGGTAAAAAAGGTAAGGTAATTAATGTTATTGTAAGCACAAAACGTGCTTTGGTAGAAGGTTTGAATCTGGCCAAAAAACATAAGCGTCAGAGTAGTCAGGGCCAAAAAGGTGGTATAATTTCTATTGAGATGCCGGTTAGCATATCTAATCTGATGGTTATTTGTAAGAGTTGTTCTAAGCCATCTCGTATGGGAGTTATGCTGCAAAAGGACGGGACAAAAACCAGATTTTGTAAAGCTTGTAAAGAGGCAATTTAAATATGATACCAAGGCTATTAGAAAAATACCGTAACGAAATTGTTCCCAAACTAATGCAGGATTTTAAATTTAAGAACAAAATGGCTGTGCCTTTAGTTAGTAAAATTGTTGTAAATATGGGTATTGGCGAAGGCGCCCAGGATATCAAGATTTTGGAAAGAGCCGTGGAAGAGTTAGCTGCGATTACCGGACAAAAACCTTTAATCAGGCGCTCAAAAAAAGCTATAGCTAATTTTAAGATTAGAGATGGCCAGGCAATCGGGGCTAAAGTTACTTTGAGAAAAACAATGATGTATGAATTTATGGATCGCTTACTTAATATTGCATTACCGCGTATTCGTGATTTCCGTGGTGTTTCTTTCGATTCTTTTGACGAGGGAGGAAATTATACAATAGGCTTAAGCGAGCAGATTATTTTTCCGGAAATTGAATATGATAGGATTACTCGCACCCAAGGTATGGATATTACATTTGTAATTAAAAATGCTAAAAGCATTGAACAAGCAAGGGCCTTGTTAAAATATTTCGGCATGCCTTTTAAAGATAAGGAAAAGGAATAAAGAAAAAAAATGGCAAAAAATTCACAAATCGCGAGATGGAAAAGAACTCCAAAATTTTCAACACGTAAGTATAATCGTTGCTCTATTTGCGGTAGAAGCGGAGGTTACTTAAGAAGATTCCAGCTTTGCCGTATTTGTTTTAGGGAACTTGTTTGGCAGGGGCTTATCCCTGGCGTTAAAAAAGCTAGTTGGTAGAGTTCACCCCGCGCTAAAAAGGCACCCCGCCGCTTAAGAGGAATTGCGCGGGTGTTCGCCAGGTGGCGCAAATTGCGCGGGTGTGCCCAGGTGGGCTAACACCCCGCGTTTATAAGGTATTACGCGGGTGTACCTTTGTAGGTAAGGAGAGTTAAATGTCGAGAACAGACTTAATAGCAGATATTTTCACAATAATTCGTAATGCCACAATGATTAAAAAAGATGTTGTGGATCTTCCGTCATCCAATAACATTAAGTCAATTATGGCAATTTTGAAGAAGAATGAGTATATTGATAATTTTAAGCTTATTGAAGATAAAAAGCAGGGTTTAGTCAGGGTTTATTTAAAGTATATCGCAGGAAAATCAGCAATCCGCAGTATTAAACGTGTTTCTAAGCCAGGATTAAGGGTTTATGTTAGTTGTAAAAAGGTTCCTATAGTGCTGCGTGGCCGGGGCTTGGCAATTGTTTCTACTTCAAAGGGCGTGATTACGGATAAGGAAGCTAGGGAGTTAGGCGTAGGCGGAGAGATTATCGGTTACATTTCATAGCACTCGGCCCGAAAGGAAGTGGGCGGGGTACTCTCGTGAGTTAACACCCGGCCCGAAAGGAAGTGGCCGGTGTACTTTCGTAAGTAAAGGAAAAATAAATGTCTAGAATTGGCAAAAAACCAGTTATAGTTCCCAAAGAAGTAAAGATTGAAGTTAAAGATGGGATTGTTTTTGTCTCCGGCCCAAAAGGTGAGCTTACCCGTAAACTTTCGGATCGTATTAGCCTGGAGATTCTCGACGGAGTATTGATGGTAAAAAGGGTTGCGGATACTAAATTTGATAAATCTATGCATGGTTTGTTTCGTGCTTTGATTGTTAACATGATACAAGGCGTGACTGTTGGTTACGTTAAGGAGCTGGAGATTATCGGTGTGGGATTTAAAGCTGCAGTTTCTGGTAATAACTTAAATATGATGTTAGGATTTTCACATCCAGTTAATGTTGCTATTCCCGCTGGTATCAAGATTGAAACGCCTAAGCCTACACAACTAGTTATTAAAAGTATAGATAAAGAATTAATCGGTAAGATAGCTTGCGAGATTCGTGCGATTTACCCTCCTGAGCCTTATAAAGGTAAAGGTATACGTTTTGTAGGTGAGCATGTTAAGAAGAAAGCAGGAAAAGCGCAGGCAACTGGTAAATAAATATGAGCCCCGCACCTTCTTCATATCGATATATTAAGAAGCGTGGGGTTTGAATAATAAATAAGGAAGGTGCGGGGTGAGAAAAAAAGAAGAGTTAAGGCTTAAAAGGCATAAAAGAATTAAAATGAGGATGTTGGGAACTGTCGAGAAACCTCGTCTGGTGGTGCATCGTTCCTTAAAGAATATTTCCGCTCAGGTATTAGATGATACTACGGGAAAAGTTTTATTCTCGCTTTCTACTAAGGATAAAGTGATAAAGCAGAAATTTGTTAAAGGCGGAGATTTAAAGTCGGCTGTGCTTTTTGGCGAACTTTTTGCTAGTCAGGCGAAAGAAAAAGGGTATAGCAAGATAATTTTTGATCGAGCAGGGTATCTTTATCATGGCAGGATTAAAGCATTTGCCGAAGCCTTAAGAAAAGGTGGAATGGAGTTTTAAATTATGCGTGAACTAAATATTGAACAGCATTCAGATTTAATTGAGAAGGTAATTAGTATAAATCGCGTTACTAAAGTAACTAAAGGCGGTAAAAAACTGCATTTTAGCGCTTTAGTGGTTGTGGGTGATACTAAAGGCCGGGTGGGGTTTGCTTTAGATAAAGCTAATGAAGTTGCGGATGCAATTAGAAAATCTTTAACTAAGGCTAAAAAGAGCCTTTTTAAGGTTCCTTTAGAGGGTTCAACTATACCTCATGAGATAATTGGTAAGTTTGGCGCGGCAAGCGTTATGCTTAAACCTGCATCAGAGGGCACAGGTGTTATTGCTGCAGGGCCAGTGCGCGCAATTTGCGAGGCTGCCGGGATAAAAGATATTCTTACTAAGTGCTTAAAATCAAATAATCCAATTAATGTTATCAAGGCTACAATGCAGGGACTAATGAACCTTAAAGAGTAAAAATAAAATGAACCCCGCACCTTCTTTATCTTCATCTTTTAAGAAGTGTGGGGTTTGAATAGTAAATAAGGAAGAAGGTGCGGGGTGAAAGAGAAAAAATTAACAGCTAAGCCGATAATTAAAAAGGAAATAGTTAAGAAACTAGTAGTTAAGAAACCAGCTATTAGGAAGGCGCTTTCTAAAAACATTGAAGAGAAGCCGCAGATAAGCTTGGTTTCTTTGCATAATATAAAGGTGCCGTATGGCGCGCATAAAAAAAGAAAACTTTTAGGGCGCGGCCCAAGTTCCGGCCATGGTAAAACATCTACGCGCGGAAGCAAGGGGCAAACCTCTCGCGCAGGAAGGCATTTTTATTTAGGTTTTGAAGGGGGACAATCTCCGCTTATCCGCAAAATGCCCAAGCGCGGTTTTGTAAGTGTTTCTAAAAAAATTTATCAGATTGTTAATTTAGAAAATTTAAATAAAATAAAAGCAACTATAATTACTCCGCAGCTTTTAAAAGAAAATGGCTTGATTCGTAATGAGCTAGGGTGTATCAAGATATTAGGAAATGGCTCTATTAAACATGCGGTGACTATTCAGGCGCATGTATTCTCAAAGCGTGCTGCTGCCGAGATCGTTAGTGCGGGTGGTAAAGCAGAAATCATAAATGTTTAATGCACTGGTTAATGCATTTAAGATTCCTGATTTAAAAAGACGTTTAATCATTACGGGTGCGCTTATCGCGATTTATCGCGTAGGCTGTTATATTCCTACCCCTGGCATAGATGGTGCTGCATTAGCAGATTTTTTTAATCGTATTGCCAAAACTCAAGGTGGTACGCTCTTTGGCATAATTAATATGTTTTCCGGTGGCGCAATGGAGCGTTTGACTATATTCGCCCTGGGAATAATGCCGTATATCTCTTCATCTATTATTATGCAGTTACTTACTGCAGTTATCCCGGCTTTAGAGAAGATGGCTAAGGAAGGTAAAGCGGGTTACGAAAAGATTAACCAGTTTACGCGTTATGGCACAGTCTTGCTTTCAGTGGTGCAATCTTATTTTATCGCTTTATGGCTTGAGAATCCAGCGCGTTTCGAAGGCTTACAGATTGTTATGCATCCTGGATGGGGTTTTCGTATTCTAACTGTACTTACTCTTTCTACCGGTACAATTTTTATTATGTGGTTGGGAGAGCAGATCCAGGAGCGCGGGATTGGCAATGGTATATCACTGATAATTACAGCAGGCATTATCTCAAGAATTCCTACAGCGCTTAATCAGCTTTTCGTTTTAATTTCACCTTTTGATGCTAGCCGCAGGCAGATCCAACCCATAACACTATTAGTCATGGCCTTGTTATTAGTAGGCGTGGTGTTTGCGGTAATCATGGTTACTCAGGGCGTAAGAAAGATACCTGTGCAATATGCCCGGCGTATTGTAGGGCGCAAGATTTACGGAGGACAAAGTACTTATATTCCGCTTAAGGTAGATACTTCCGGAGTTATTGCGATTATCTTTGCACAATCAATTATTTTATTTCCGGCTACATTGGCTTCATTTATTCCGAATCCCGGTTTTCAGCGCTTAGCTCAAGGATTGATTCGCGGGCAATTGCTTTATACATCAGTTTATGCTCTTTTGATAATTTTCTTTTGTTATTTTTATACCGCAATTGTATTCAATCCTAATGACTTGTCTGAGAATATGAAGAAGTATGGAGGTTTTATTCCAGGAATACGTCCTGGTAAACCTACTGCTGAGTTTCTTGATTACGTTATGACCAGGATTACTTTGGCTGGAGCATCATTTATTGCGATAATTGCTATTTTCCCGGATTTTATTATGGCTTGGCTTAAAATACCATATTTAGTTGCTTCATTTTTTGGAGGTACAGGTATTCTGATTATTGTAGGTGTTATGCTCGATACCTTAAAGCAGGTTGAATCGCATCTTTTAACGCATCATTATGAAGGTTTTATAAAAAGCGGGCACATTAGAGGAAGAAGATAATGTATCTTGTACTTTTAGGCCCACCAGGGGCAGGTAAAGGCACGCAGGCAAAAAGGCTGGCGCAAAGTTTAGGCTTGCCGCATATCTCGACCGGAGATATCCTGAGGCAGAATGTTAAAGATAATACGGATTTAGGCAAACAAGCCAAGGGAATCATGGAAAAAGGTTTGCTTGTTGGCGATGATTTAGTGGCCAAAATGCTTGATGAGCGTTTTAATAATCCGGATATTAAAAAAGGTTTTATTTTAGATGGGTATCCCAGGACTTTGTCTCAAGCTAAGACATTAGATGAGATTTTAAGCCACAAAAATATTTCGGTAGATTTAGTGATTTATCTTAATACAAGTGATGCGGTAATCATCACTCGGCTTACAGGAAGATTAGTTTGTTCTAAATGCGGCGCTAACTTTCATGTCCTTAATATGCCTCCTAAATTAAAAGGGGCATGTGATAGTTGCGCTGGGGTTTTATATCAGCGTTCTGATGATAATGAAGGTACCGTACGTAAGCGCCTTGAAGTTTATAAAAACGAAGTTGCTTCTTTGATTGAGTATTATAACTTAGCTAAAAAGTTGCATAGCTTGAATGCTGATTTAGATGCTGAAATAGTTTTGGATCAGATCATCGCATTAAGCGCCAAGGTTTAGATGATTCCCTTGAAGTCGGAAAAAGACCTGCAGATGTTAAGCCGATCTGGGAAAATTTTGGCAGGCGTAATGAAGAGAGTAAGAAAATTTGTGCGGGCGGGGATCACAACTGCTGATATTGATCGCTATAGCGAAGAGTTGATTTTAAAAGAAAAAGCTATACCTGCTTTTAAAGGTTATAAAGGTTTTCCGGCATCGGTTTGCGTTTCAGTAAATGATGAGATTGTGCATGGTATCCCGGGAGCAAGGGTTATTTTAGACGGGGATATTGTGAGTATAGATTTAGGTGTGAATTATCAAGGTTATTTCTCAGATGCTGCCGTAACTTTAGCAATTGGCCGCGTTCAGAGTGATAAAAAGAAGTTGATTGAGGTAACTAGCCAGGCTCTTGATATAGGTATTAAGCAGTGCTGCGTGGGAAATAATTTAAGTGATATTTCTCATAGTATTCAAAATTTTGTAGAAGGACGCGGGTTTCAAGTTGTGAGGCAATTTGTTGGCCATGGGATAGGTCAAACTTTGCATGAAGAGCCTGAAATTCCTAATTTTGGGAAACCGCATTTAGGCCCACAATTAAAAAGCGGAATGGTTCTGGCAATTGAGCCGATGGTAAATATGGGTAGTTGGGAAGCTCAGATTGCCGCTAATGGTTGGACAGCAGTAACTTGCGATGGCGCAAGCTCTGCGCATTTTGAACACACAGTTGCTATTACCGATAAAGGGCCGGTAATATTGACAAAATAACAGTTATCTCCCTCGCGTAAACGCTTGATAATTTCTTCGAAATTATCGCGCACGCTCGGGATAAATTCACGCATTAACTTACTCACACAACGTGCTCGTAAGTTAAGCGTTCATTTAATGCCGAAAGAAGACCTCATAGAAACAGAAGGTAAGATTATTGAAGCATTGCCGAACGCAATGTTTAAGGTAGAGCTGGAGAATGGGCATGTGGTTTTGGCGCATGTTTCAGGTAAGATGCGTATGAATTTTATCAGGATTCTTCCGGGGGATAAAGTAAAGTTAGAACTTTCTCCTTACGATCTAACGCGTGGGAGAATTACGTTTAGGGTGAAATAATGAACCCCGCACCTTTTAAATATTCAACTACTAAAGCTGTCTGGTTTAATAAATTAAATATGAAAGAAGGTGCGGGGTGAAAGTTAAAGCATCGGTGCGGAAGATTTGCGATAAGTGTAAAGTAATCAGAAGAAGAGGCGTAGTGCGCGTAATTTGTGCAACTGCCAAACACAAACAAAGACAAGGGTAAGTAAGGAAGGTATCTCCCGCCTCAGAAGCTATGCCAAAATTTTCTACGATAATTTTGGCATATTCGGCGGGATAAATTCACGCATTAACTTACTCTCCGCCTACGGCGGATCGTAAGTTAAGCGTTCATTTAAAGGAGCAGATATGCCAAGAATTATAGGTGTTGATATACCTAAAGAAAAGAGAGTGGAGATCGCGCTTACTTATTTATATGGTGTAGGCCGGTCACTTTCGAACGTCATACTTAAAGAAGCCGGGATTAATCCAGATAAACGCGCTAAAGACTTAAGTGAAGAGGAGATTTCACGGATTACTGCTATTCTGCAAAAAAGTAGCTACCGGATTGAAGGAGATTTACGCCGTGATATATCTCAGAATATTAAACGTTTAATGGATATTGGTTCCTGGAGAGGGATGCGCCATAAAAAGGGGCTTCCGGTTCGCGGCCAGCGTACACGTACTAATTCGCGTACCAGAAAAGGTAAACGTAGAGTAAATCTTGCAGTAACTAGGAAAGCTGAGCCAGCAAAAGCTGCGAAGCCAGCAGCAAAATAGAGGAGTAAATATAATATGGCAACAAAAGAAAAAGCAAAAAAGAAAAAAATCGCCAAAGGGATAACTTGTGGTATAGCGCATATTCAAGCAAGTTTTAATAATACGATTATTACTATAACTGATAAACAGGGTAATGTTTTGGCTTGGAGTGCTCCTGGTGTTGTGGGTTATAGTGGTTCTAAAAAATCTACTCCTTTTGCCGCGCAGATAGCAGCAACTGATGCTGCTAGAAAAGCAAAAGAAGTTGGTGTTAAGGAATTGGAAGTTTATGTCAAAGGCCCGGGTTTCGGCAGGGAGTCAGCAATTCGCGCGCTCCAGGCAGCGGGTTTGGTGATAACTTTAATTAAGGATGTAACTCCTATTCCTCATAATGGTTGTCGTCCCAAGAAGAAAAGGAGAGTCTAATTTATGGGCCGCTATATTGATGCAGTTTGCAGGTTATGTCGTAGACAGGGCGAGAAACTGTTTTTAAAAGGGACTAAGTGCCAGACTGAAAAGTGCCCGGCTAACAAAAGGCCTTATCCACCTGGTCAACATGGACAAGGTAGAAGGCAAAAGATTTCTAACTATGGCCTGCAGCTGAAAGAAAAGCAAAAGGTTAAAAGAATTTACGGTGTTTTAGAAAAACAATTCCGTAAATATTTTAAAATTGCTTCAAAAACAAAAGGGGTAACCGGTAAAGTGCTCTTGCAATTATTAGAGCGCAGGCTTGATAATGTGGTATTTCGCATGGGATTAGGTATTTCGCGTTCACAGGCCAGGCAGATTGTTAGGCATAATTTAATTTCGGTTAATGCCCGTAGGGTTAATATTCCATCTTATCTAGTAGATAAAGATGATCTGGTCGCGATTAACTGTAAAGATAAGGTAAAGATCAAGATTAAAGATAATCTAGAACTTGCTAAAGACAGGACTGTTCCGGCCTGGCTTGCCTTTTCTGCCATAGAAATGAAAGGCACAGTTTTAAGGTTACCAGAGAAGAACGATATTCAACAGCCGATACAAGAGCAGTTGATAGTAGAACTATATTCTAAGTAAAGTAAAAAGTTAGAACTAAAAAGTAAAAACCAAAAGTCAAAATTCAAAAGTTTTAACTTTTAAATTGTAGTTTTACCTTTTACATTTTTACATTTTAGTTAAGACAACAGATTTATTTTTTAATGAAATTTTACTAGGAGGAACAGATGGGTATGAAATGGAGAGATTTTCAGTTTCCTAAAAAACTTGAATGTGATGAGTCTACTTATACAGATTCCTATGGAAAGTTTCAGGCTGCGCCTTTTGAAAGAGGTTATGGCGTAACCTTAGGCAATTCCTTAAGAAGGGTTTTACTATCTTCTATTGAAGGAAGCGCGGTTACTTCTATTAAGATCGCAGGGGTAGCGCATGAGTTTTCTACAATTCCCGGGGTATTGGAGGACGTACCGGAGATAATCTTAAATATTAAAAGTTTAGTTTTAAATTCACATTCCAAAATACCCAAAACAATCTATTTAAAGGCAGATAAAAAGGGTGTAGTAAAAGCTAAGGATATCCAGACAGATGAAACAATAGAAATCATTAATCCTGAGCTGCATATTGCTACCCTTACTAAGGATACGAAGCTTAATATCGAGATGGAGGTTTGCCGAGGCCGTGGCTATGTGCCGGGTGAGTTGAATAAAAAGGAAGATAAAACTGCGGGGCTAATCTCGGTTGATTCTATATTTACTCCGATTAAGAAAATCAACTATTTCGTAGAGAATACTCGTGTTGGGCAACGCACGGATTACGATAAATTAATCATAGAAATTTGGACTAACGGTAGCATTAACCCTAAAGATGCTTTGCTTTATGCTTCTAATATTTTACAGAGGCATTTGGATATCTTTGTCAACTTTGGCCAGTTACCCGAAGATATTATTGAAGAAGAGCCAGAGATGACCAAAGAGGATGTAGCGCTATATGAAAAGTTAAGGCTGCCGATTTCTGAGCTTGAGCTATCTGTTAGAAGTTCTAATTGCTTAAGAGAAGCAGGAATTAAGATTATCGCGGATTTAGTTAAGAAAAATGAAGATGAGATGCTTGGTTTTAAGAATTTTGGCAAGAAGTCGCTTACCGAGATTAAAGAGTTGCTTATGGTTATGGGGCTAACTTTAGGGATACAGGTTGATCCTAAGAAAATTAAGAAGGGCTAAAATAAAATGAGACACGCAAAGAAAAGACTCCAATTAGGCCGTTTTACCAGTTGGCATGACGCCACAATAAAAAGTTTGGCCAAGAATGTTGTTATTTGCCAAAGTATTAAAACTACTTTACACCGGGCTAAAGCAAGCAGACAGTTAATTGAAAAGCTGGTAACTCTGGCTAAAGCAAATACGCTCTTTGCCCGTAGGCAGGCGCAAAAAATTCTTGGGGAACATAAATTGGTTAATATACTTTTTAACGAGATTGGGCCGCGTTTTGCCAAAAGAAACAGCGGCTTTACCAGGATTATCAGTTTAGGCATGCGGCGCGGTGATAATGCTGAGATGGTTATTTTTGAGCTTACCGAAATAAAGAAAAAAGAGATTAAGAAGATAAAGCAAGATAAAACGCAACGCCTTGCCGCTTCAGATGACAAACGCGCCGCTTCTGTGGTGGATGTAGAAGGCCAAGCAGAAGAAAAAACTATTGAAGAAGTTAAACTTACACCTGCGCCTGCCATTAAAGAACGGCCAGCTAAAGGTAAGAAGCCACAAACCAAGTTTCTTGGCGGTATAAGGAGCATTTTCAAGAAGAAAAGCGATTCTTTGTAAATTAAAGAAAAACTTTCATGAAAATAGATACTAGGCTTGCCGAGCGTCTAAAAAAGATTAATCCTTCATCAACCTTGGCGATTACCTCTAAAGCCAAGAAGTTGAAATCTGAAGGTAAAGATATAGTTAATTTTGCCGCCGGTGAACCTGATTTTGATACCCCGGATTTTATAAAAGAAAAAGCTATTGCAGCAATAAATTCCGGATTTACGAAATATACCCCTACCACAGGCATCCTCGAATTAAAGAAACTCATCTCTGGAAAATTTCAAAAAGATAATCAGTTATACTATTCTCCTGATCAGATTGTTGTCTCCAACGGGGCAAAGCATAGTATTTATAATACTCTGATGGTGCTTTTAAACCGGCGTGATGAAGTGCTTATACCTGCGCCTTATTGGGTAAGTTATCCTGAGATGGTCAGTCTTTGCGAAGGTATCCCGCGTTTTATTAAAACTAACGCAGAAAATAACTTTAAGATTACCGCGAAGGATCTGTCAAAACATATTACTGCCAAGTCCAAGGTATTGATTATTAATAGCCCGGCTAATCCAACTGGCGCGGTTTATAGCAGAGTAGAGTTGGAGGAGATAGCCAAGATTTGTGTCGACAAAAACATTTTCGTCATAAGCGATGAAATTTATGAGAAGATTATTTTTGACGGGGTAATCCATGAATCCATCGCTAGTTTTAATAAAGATATTTATAAATTAACTATTACGGTTAATGGCTTATCAAAAAGCCACTCTATGACTGGTTGGCGTATCGGTTATCTTGGAGCTCCGCCTGATGTAACCAATGCTATTTCAAATCTACAGGACCATTCAACTTCTAACCCTAATTCTATCGCGCAACATGCTGCTGTGGCTGCATTAAGTGCCCCGGAAGATTTTACGCATAAACTTTGCCAGGAGTTTGCCCGTAGAAGAGATTATCTCGCTAAGAGGCTTGGCAATTTACCAACTTTAAGTTTTTGTCTGCCGCATGGAGCCTTTTATATGTTTTGTAATATATCTAAAACAGGGCTTGATTCGATAAGCTTTGCCAGCCGTCTTTTAGATGAGCAGTATGTTTGCGTTATTCCGGGAAATAGTTTTGGTGCTGATGATTTTATAAGGATTAGTTTTGCCACAAGCATTGAAGAGTTACAAATTGGAATGGATCGCATAGAAAAGTGGGTAGCTAAAATCAGCAGGTAGTATGCAGTAGGCAGTATATAGAAAAAGAATAATGTCAAAAACGATAGCAGAAAAAATATTAAGTAAACACGCGGGCAAAGATTTGTGCGCCGGAGATTTTGCCTTATGTAAAATTGATTTTTGTTTTGGCCAAGATGGCACCTCATCTATTATTATTGACCGAATCAAGGAGCTGGGAGTAAAGAATTTAAAAACTAAATTTTGCATGGTGATCGACCATTCCGCGCCAAGTCCGAGTATTGGGGTGTCTAGAGTACATAAGAAGATGCGTGATTTTTCAAAAGCGTTTTCCACAAAGATTTTTGATATTGGTTGCGGAGTTTGCCATCAAGTTATTCCCGAATCGGGGTTGGTGCTACCGGGAGATTTAGTAATCGGCGCGGATTCACATACTTGCACTTATGGGGCAATCGGCGCATTTTCTACCGGGATGGGTTCTACGGATTTAGCAATTGCTCTTTCTACTGGAAGAAATTGGTTTAAAGTGCCTCTAACTATAAAGATTATCATAAAAGGAAAATTACCAAGAGGCGTTTTTGCGAAGGATATTATTTTACATATTATTGGAAAACTAAAAGCTGATGGTGCAACATATAAAGCAGTTGAATTTTCCGGCCCTGTGATTGATAATATGACTTTAGATGGCCGTTTTACTATCTCTAATATGTTGGTTGAGATGGGGGCAAAGGCAGGGTTTATGCCAGTTGATAAGAAAACTTTAGCCTGGCTTGCTCAAAGGGTTGGAAAAAATAAGCGTATTGAAAAGATAACTGCTGATAAAAGCGCATTTTATGAAAACAAATATGAATTCGATGTTTCTAAATTAAAACCTTCTGTGTCTCTGCCGCATAGTGTTGATAATGTAGCAGATGCTCTTTCTTTAAAGAAGGTAAAGATTAACCAGGCATTTCTAGGCACATGTACTAATGGCCGGATTGAAGACCTTAAGGCTGCGGCGAAAGTTTTAAATAAACGTAAAGTGCATCCAGAGGTAAGAATGATTATTGCTCCAAGTTCGCGTCAGGTTTATCTTGATGCTATAAAGAGCGGTTTGGTTGATATATTTATTAAAGCCGGCGCGGCTATTGTTGCTCCGGGTTGCGGGCCTTGCGTGGGAACGCATAATGGGGTTCCTAGTGATGGTGAAGTAGTTATCTCAACTGCAAACCGCAATTTTAAAGGAAGAATGGGTAATCCCGCGGCATTTATTTATTTGGCTTCTCCGGCCACAGTAGCTGCTTCTGCAATAAAAGGCTATATAGCTGACCCGAGAAGTTATTTCTGATTCTAAAAGGAGGTAAAGTTTATGGAGATTCGAGATTTACTTTTATTATGTATTGAAAAGAGCGCTTCAGATTTGCATGTTACTGAGAATGAGCCACCTATTTTGCGCGTAGATGGTAGATTAGTACGCACCTTTTTGGGTGTATTAAATAAACAGGATTTAAAGAGGATGATTTATAGTGTGCTTTCAAATTTTCAAAAGGAGATATTTGAGAGAGAATTGGAATTAGATTTTTCACTTGCCCTTCCAGGTTTAGATCGTTTTCGAGTTAATGTGCACCTGCAAAAAGGTTCCGTAGAGGCAGCTTTTCGTCGTATTCCTTTAGATGTGCCTACCGTTGAGAGCTTAGGTTTGCCGCAAATCATTATTGATCTAGCGCGCAAGCCCAATGGCCTAGTTTTAATTACTGGGCCTACTGGTATGGGTAAAACTACTACTTTGGCTGCGATGATTAATCTTATCAATACTGAACGGGAGTGTATGGTAACTTGTATTGAAGACCCTATTGAGTTTATCTATTCTAATAAAAAAAGTATAGTTAAGCAGCGCGAAGTTTATGCGGATACGCATTCTTTTGCTCAGGCTTTGCGTCATGCTTTACGCCAGGATCCTAATGTCATTGTAGTTGGGGAGATGCGCGATTTGGAAACTATTGCAACTGCTTTAACCGCAGCCGAGACTGGGCATCTTGTTTTAGCTACTTTGCATACCCCTGATGCGCCACAGACGATCAGCAGAATTATTGATGTTTTTCCTCCGTACCAACAGCAGCAAGTTAAATTACAGCTTTCTGATTGTTTACAGGGAGTAGTTTCGCAGCTTTTGCTTCCGCATATATCTGGAAAGGGGAGGGTTTTAGCTACAGAGGTTATGATGGCTACTCCTGGTATCCGTAATCTTATCCGCGAACAACATATTGAACAGATCTCAACGCTTATGCAGACAGGTTTGCAGTATGGTATGCATACTATGGATAAATCTTTAAAAGAGCTAACTCATAAAGGTTTAATTTCTTTAGATATCGCCATGTCTAAGGTGAAAAACAGTGAAGAGTTTAAACAGCTATGATCATTACCGGTAAAAGCTTGAAATTAGGAGATAATATCAATACGGATTTTATTATTTCCGGAAGGTATAAGTTTGCTATCACGGATATGAAAGAGCTGGCCAAGCATATTATGGAAGATATCGATCCTAATTTTACTTCTAAAATTACCCCGGGTAAATCTATTATTGTCGCCGGATCTAATTTTGGGTTAGGTTCAAGCCGCGAACAGGCTCCCCTAGTTATTAAAGAAGCAGGGATTGTGGCAGTTTTAGCAAAAGAGTTTGCGCGTATATTTTTTCGTAATGGTTTTAATATTGGTTTACCCTTAATTACAACTGATACTTCTAAGATTGATGAACATGATGCTTTAGAAATTGATTTAGATATTGGGGTAGTCA
This sequence comes from Candidatus Omnitrophota bacterium, assembly GCA_022013085.1. Classification (GTDB taxonomy): domain Bacteria; phylum Omnitrophota; class Gorgyraeia; order Gygaellales; family Profunditerraquicolaceae; genus UBA6249. The sequence goes on from JAKLQX010000059.1 coordinate 15,640, forward strand.
AGAATTTGACTAAGGGGATTGATTTAGAGATTAAGCCCATGCCAAAATTTATGCAAGAACTTTTGCGCGATGGCGGGATAATAAATTATTATAAGAAACATGGAGAATTAAAAGTTTAAATGCAAAGAATGCAGCATAAGATAACTTTGATTCCTGGAGATGGTATTGGCCTTGAGGTTTCGCTTGCAGCCAAGAGATGTATTGACGCAACAGGGGTTAATATTGAGTGGGTCCAAATGTCTGCTGGCCAAGATGCGCTAGATAAAACAGGAGAGCTTCTGCCGCAGAGTGTCTTGGATTCGATTAAAGAGAATAAGGTGGCTTTAAAAGGCCCGATTACTACTCCAGTTGGCACGGGTTTTCGTTCGATAAACGTGGCAATCAGGCAAGCTTTAGATCTCTATGCTTGCGTGCGTCCAGCAAAAAGTTATGTAGGAGTTAAAAGTAATTTTAAAGATATCGATTTGGTTATTATCAGGGAGAATAGCGAAGATCTTTACGCGGGCATAGAATTTGAAGAGGGGGATCTTAAGACTCTGGAATTAATCCATCAAATCGAAAAAGATACTAAGAAGAAGATTCGTTCGGATTCCGGGATAACGATTAAATCGATATCTAAATTTGCTTCGGAAAGGATTGTTAGGTTTGCTTTTGAATATGCTTTAAAAAATAACCGCAAGAAAGTTACCTGTGTGCATAAAGCTAATATTATGAAATTTACTGACGGCTTATTTTTAAAAATTGCCCGCCAAGTCGCGCAAGATTTTCAGGGAAAAATAGTTTTTGAAGAAAGAATTGTTGATAATATGGCAATGCAATTAGTTCAGAAGCCGCATAATTATGATGTTTTAGTTTTGCCCAATCTTTACGGGGATATTATTTCAGATCTTTGCGCTGGATTAATCGGCGGTTTAGGTATTGCCCCAGGGGCAAATATTGGAGATAATGCAGCGGTTTTTGAGGCTGTTCATGGATCTGCTCCAAAATATAAGGGTCAGAACAAAGTTAATCCTACTGCGATGATTTTATCGGGAGCGCTTATGTTGCGCTATATCAAGGAAGACGCAGCAGCCTTAAAATTAGAAAGGGCAGTAAAAGAGGTAATTGCTGAAGGTGAATTTGTTACGTATGATTTGAAGGCTAGTCCACTCGACGCGTCTGCTGTGGGTACAGAAGAAATGGCTGATGCGATTATTAAAAGAATAAAGGGAAAATAGCTTTGAAAATATCTGTTATTGGGGCAGGAAATGTAGGTAGTTTGGCAGCTATGCGTATTGCCGGCGATGGATTAGGCGATGTCTTGCTTATTGATATAGCTAAAGGATTGGCTCATGGTAAGGCATTAGATTTAGAAGATGCGCGTGCGATTCTAAAATATAACTATAACATCAAAGGCAGCGATGATATTCGTCAAATAAGAGATTCGGATATTATAGTGATTACTGCTGGCCTTGCGCGTAAACCTGGGATGAGCCGCGAGGAATTGTTATCTAAGAACGCCCAGATTTTAAAAGAAGTATGTTTGAATATTAAGGAATTAGCAAAGCAGGCCATAGTAATAGTTGTTACCAACCCTCTAGATATCATGACGTTTTATGCTTTAAAAATAACCGGTTTTAAGCCAGAGAAGGTCTTTGGTATGGGTATCAGCCTTGATACTGCTAGATTTGCCAATCTTATTGCTAAAGAATTAGCTATTCCTGTTACGGATGTGGAAGCATTAGTAATTGGCGCGCACGGAGAAGCGATGTTGCCTTTGCCGAGATTTACTAAAATTAAGGGTGTACTTTTAGATGAATTTATTGATGAGAAAAAAGAAGAGCTATTAGTTAGCCGTACAATTAATCGTGGTGCAGAGATTGTCGAAAGCCTTGGATCGGGAAGTGCTTTCTTTGCTCCATCTGCTGCGATTAGCGCAATTGTCAGGGCAATAGTAAAAGATGAGAAACGTACCATTGGCCTGTGTAGTTATTTAAATGGTGAGTATGGTATTAAAAATACATGTATTGGTGTTCCTTGCCGAATAGGTAAAAACGGTATTGAGAAAGTAATTGAATTAGATCTTACCAAAGAAGAGTTAGCAAGGCTAGTTAAATCAAGCGATTTAGTGGCTAGCGCGCAAGCACAGTTGGCTTAATCCATGTCTATGTATGATTTGTCTATTATCGGAGCTGGTTGGGCAGGTTTCAACGCTGTGTTCAGGGCAAAACAATTAGGCCTTAAAGTTTGTCTTATCGAAGGTAATCAAATCGGCGGAACTTGCCTTAACCGCGGTTGTATCCCTACTAAGGCTTTAATCCAATCCGCAAAAATATATTCCCTGGCAAAAAAATCATCTGTTTTTGGCATTGAGTCAGATAATCCACGCCTTAATTTTAACAAAATTCAAGAACGGAAAGATAAAATTATTAAGCTTCTCAAGCTCGGCATGCAAAGCAGGCTTGTGGGTATTGATTTTATCAACTCTTACGCGGAAATAATTTCTGCAAATGAAATAAAAACTTCTAATGAGGTGATAAAAAGCAAATTTATACTCATTGCTACGGGAAGCCAGCCGGCGGTTATTCCTGAGTTAGCGTTTGATCATATAAAAGTAATTAATAGTGATGATATTTTGTCTTTAACTGAAATTCCACAATCCTTGTTAGTTATTGGAGGCGGGGTTATAGGCTGTGAATTTGCTAGTTTGTTTTCAATTCTAGGTAGTCAGGTATCGGTGATAGAAAAGATGCCATTTATTTTACCTAACGAGGACAAAGAAGTAGGAAGAAAAATGGGGGTAATTTTTAAGAAAAATGGGGTAAATGTTTCTGTCAATACTGATGTTTTGAATATTGATTTGAATCAATATTCAAAAATTTTGGTTTGCGTGGGTAGAACTCCTAATGTAGCAGGATTAGGTTTAGAAAAGTTGGGAGTAGCATTAGAAAGTGGGAGAGTTGTGGTTAATGACTATTTAGAAACCAGCATTCCCAATATCTATGCAAGCGGTGATTGCGCTAGTCGAGTAATGCTGGCACATTATGCAGCTTATCAAGGTGAAATAGCAGTTGGTAATATGGTAAGCAAGCTCAAGTCTAAAGCAGATAATACAGTTATTCCTAGTTGTATATTTACTGATCCTGAGATTGCTAGCGTTGGATTAAATGAAGACCAGGCATTAAAAACTCAAATAGCAATTAAAGTGCATAAATTTGATTTTCTCAGGTCTGGGATGGCGCGTATTATGGAAGAGAGCGAAGGATTTATTAAGGTGATAAGTGATGATAAAAGCCAAGAGATAATTGGTGCGACTATTATTGGCCCAAAAGCAACGGAATTAATTGCTGTTTTTTGCGTAGCAGTTTCAGCACATCTAAAGGTTAACCAGCTTCGTGATATAATCTTTGCGCATCCTACGCTTTCAGAATCAATAGGTGAGGCTATGTGTAATAGTATCTCAGGCACCCCGCGCTTATAGGAATTGCGCGGGTGTTCGCCTGGTGGCGAAAATTGCGCGGGTGTGCCCTTGTGGTCTAACACCCGGCCTTAATGGAGTGGCCGGTGTGCCCTTGTGGTCAAGGAGACTAATATGGTAAAAGTTGTTTTGCCGGAGTTAGGGGTTGGGATTAAGAAAGCAACTGTATCCTACTGGTTTTTTAAAGATGGAGAAAGGGTAAAAGAGAAGGATGATTTAGTTGAATTGGTTACTGATAAGGCAACTTTTAATTTACCTAGCCCATGTACAGGGGTGATTGCCGAAATTATGTACAGTGAAGGTGATGATGTAGATGTGGGACAGATATTGGCGGTAATTAATGAAGAGTAATGTCCGTGCCTGCCTTGACAACCTATGGTTTTTCTAGTATAAGTATATCTATCTTGAATATATAAAACTTAAATTAAAAATATGGCGATTGATTATAAGAAGGAACTTGAAAACGCAGCTAGGAATATGATCTTTGTGCACGATCCTGATCTTTTGATTAAGATGATTGTGCGCATGGTGGTTAATAAAGCTAATATTAGCCATGCCAGTTTCTTTTTGCACAATAAAGAAAAGCAAGGTTATCTGCTTACTGTTTCTAAAGGTGCTTTAGCTAAGAAGTTACCTCTGGATTTAATTTGTATTGATAAAGACGACGTATTGGTCCGTTTTTTTAGAGAGCATAAAAACAGCTTTATTTTTGGTAGAGAGGCATTGGTTTATCAAGAGGCTAAGGCTGCATTGGTTGGCAATAAAGTTAAGCAGGAGGCTAAGCAGCAGCTAGCGCAAGTTCTTTATCAAATGGAGCTTTTGAAAACTGTAGTTTGTATACCTAGTTTTTTTCGCGATGAGTTACTCGGCCTTTTATTATTAGGAGAAAAGAATATTGGGAAAAAATTCGTTGATGAAGAATTGGATTTTTTTGAAGCGCTCAATTCTAATGTAGCTATGGTGATTAGAAACGCCCAGCTATTTAAGCAGCTGGAGTATGAGTTGGAACGAAAGCATCAGCTTTTTGTGCGCACTACAATTGCTTTGGCCGCAGCCATTGAAGCCAAAGATCATTACACTCATGGGCATACTACTCGGGTAACTAATTTTAGCCTTGAGATTGCGCAAAAAATAAATCAGAATTCCAAAAAAACATTTGATAATAAATTCTTGGAAAATTTACATATCGCTAGCCTTTTGCATGATATTGGAAAGATTGGCGTGCCTGAGCATATTTTAAATAAGAGAAGCGGTTTAACTATTGGCGAGAGAAATCGTATTAAGGAACATCCCATGATTGGAGTGAACATTCTTAAATCCATTAAGGAGCTTGAATTTCCTATGCTTGGAGTAAAATATCACCATGAGCGGTTTGATGGCTTAGGTTATCCTGAAGGGTTAATCGGCGAACAGATTCCGCTATTAGCTTCTATAATTTCTGTCGCGGATTCATTTGATGCTATGACTACTGATAGGCCGTATCGGCCGGCTTTAGTTAGAGATGAAGCTATTAATGAAATTAAAAAATTAAGCGGACAGCAATTTTGTCCTCGGGTAGCGGACACTTTCTTAGAACTCTGCCAAGAAGGTAAAATTTAACAGTGCTCTCCATGCATCCTAAGCGTATAATCTTAATGTATATCTCAGAAGTTTCTGGCCATCGCAGTGCTACTCTGGCTATTGAGAAAGCAATTAAAGTATTCCAGCCTCAGAGCGAAATTCTAAATATAAACGCTTTTAATTATACTAATCCAATATCTGAAAAGGTTATTAATCGGATCTATATGGAGGTGATTAAGTATACCCCTAAACTCTGGGATTACCTTTATGATAATCCTAAAGTAGTAAAAAGCCTTGAGAAGATAAAGTCAAATATTCACAAATCAAATTCCCCGAAATTAAAGAAACTTTTTGATAAATTCAATCCAGACCTGGTAGTTTGTACCCAGGCTTATCCATGCGGAATGGTAGCGGATTACAAGAAAACTTATAATGTGGATCTGCCGTTAGTTGCCGTGCTTACAGATTATATACCGCATGCTTATTGGGTGTATGACACGGTTAATTATTATATAACCCCAACGGAGGATGTTTCATTGCGTTTAGAAAAAAAAGGCGTTGAAAAGTGCAAAATCAAGTCTCTTGGTATACCTTTTGACCATAAATTTAATCAAAAATTAAATAGCGATGAAATTTATCATAAATTAAAATTAAACCCGTATAAGCCAGTGGTTTTAATTATGGGTGGTGGCCAGGGTTTAGGCCCAGTTAAGACTATTGTGAAATCATTAGAAAAAAGCGAGCATGATCTACAGGAGTTGATTGTTACGGGAACGAATAAAAAATTATTTCGTTCTTTAAAACGCAAGATTAAGCATTATAAGAAGGATATCCGTATTTTTGGTTTTGTGCAAAATATTCATGAGTTGATGCATATTTCTAAAGTCATTATATCTAAACCCGGAGGCGTAACTACCGCGGAAGTATTGAGCATGAAATTGCCTATGGTTATTGTAAAACCTATTCCCGGACAGGAAATTAATAATACAAATTTTCTTACCTTTAAAGGCGCAGCTATTAAAGTAGATGAGCCAAAAGAGGTGTATCAAGTTATTGATGAATTATTAGAGGATAAAACAAAGCTAGAGCTTCTTAAACAGGCTGCAGGCCAGATTGCCAAGCCTGATGCGAGTATGGATATTGCCAAGCTTCTCTTAAGCTTATAGTCGTGCTAAATTATTATATTTATCGGATAGGAAAATTTATTGCTCTAGTTTTACCATTAAGGTTGGTTTATGCTTTGGCAGTTTTCTTAGCTGATTTACATTATCTGTTTGCATTTCGTGACCGTCGTTTTGTAAAAGGAAACCTAAGGCTAATTTTTCCACAGAAATCTCTTTCCGATCTTCGAAAATTAAGCAGGCTGGTTTTCCGTAATTTTGCCAAATACCTGACGGATTTCTTCCGTTTTGAAAAGCTTAACCAGCAATTCATAAAACAAAATATAAAATTAGAGAACCTGCATTATTTTGATGAAGCTTTAGCTAAGGGCAAGGGCGTAGTTGTTTTGACCGCGCATTTAGGTAATTGGGAGTTAGGTGGAGTAGTTATAGCGCAATTAGGCTATCCATTTTGGGCGGTGGCTTTGCCGCATAAAAGTAAAAAAGTTAATGCTTTTTTTGATGCGCAAAGAAATAGTAAGGGGGTTAAGGTTATTGCCATGGGTAAAGCTGTAAGAAGTTGTATCTCCGAAATCAGAAATAACCATATGGTTGCTTTAGTAGGAGATCGGGATTTCACTGAAAAAGGAATTGTGATAGATTTTTTTGGGTTACCTACGCATTTTCCCGAAGGCCCGGCAGCTTTGAGCCTTTTGACCGGCGCCCCCATTGTTCCGGGGTTTATGCTTAGGAATGCAGACGATAGTTTTACTTTAAGAATAGAGAAGCCAGTAGAGTTTGATCCTACGGGAGATAAGGCTAAAGACCTAAAAAGCTTAACTACTTTATGTAAAAATATCTTTGAAGATTATATACGTAAATACCCGGAACAATGGTATGTTTTCCGTAGATTCTGGATTTAATAAATATGCGTACTTGTGTAATTATCCCGACTTATAATGAGTCAAAAACAATTGCCGGTTTAATTAAGCAGGTTCTTTCACTTGGGTTTAAGGTAATAGTAATTGATGATGGTTCGTCTGATAGCACCGCTGATATTGCGCAAACTTCCGGCGTTACAGTTTTACGTAACCTTAAGAATCTTGGTAAGGGAGCTGCTTTAGTTAAAGGGTATAATTTTGCTGTTGCCCAAGGATTTGACGCAGTGATTAGTATGGATGGGGATGGGCAGCATGAGCCTAATGATTTAGCAGTATTTGTGCAAAAGGCAGAATCTTCGAATTGCGGAGTTATTGTTGGTAACCGTATGGCCGCGATTAGGCAGATGCCTGTTTTGCGTATTTTAACTAATCGTTTTATGTCTTGGTTAATTTCACTTATTACCGGGCAGTATATACCTGATACGCAATGTGGGTTTCGTCTAGTGAGAGCCGATATATTGAGAAAAATTATTTTATCAACTACCAAATATGAAACTGAGTCTGAAATATTAATTCGCGCGGCCCGTTTAGGTGCAAGAATAGAAGCTGTACCTGTTAAGACAATTTACTTAGGGGGAAAAAGCCAGATTAATCCGTTTGTGGATACTTTAAGATTTGTGCGTTTTATATTTTCGGAATTTTTTGGGGGTTGTAAACATGTTTGATTTCCTATTGCACTGGTTAAAAGATTTACCAAAAGATTATATTGTCATTATCGTCGCTGCTTTGCCTATCTCAGAACTAAGAGGGGCAATTCCGCTAGCTTTATCACTTGGAATGTCTTTGCCCAAGGCTTTTTGGCTTGCTGTATTAGGGAACTGTGTTATTGTCGCTCCCGCGCTTTTTCTTTTAGAACCAGTTACAAAATTCTTAAGGAAATTTAAGATTTGGTCTAGGTTTTTTGATTGGATTTTTGAACGCACCAAGAAAAACTCAGATTCTATTCAGAAATATGAAGCTTTAGGTTTGGTTATTTTTGTGGCAATTCCTTTACCTATAACTGGAGCCTGGAGCGGGGTAATTGCCGCTTCGCTATTTAAGATCCGCTTTCGTTATGCATTTTTAGCAATAGTCGCGGGAGTCATTTGCGCGGGTCTTATTGTTTCTACTTTATGCGCATTGGGCATTTTGAGCTGGAAGGCGGTAGTAAGATGATCCAAGTTTATACAGGTAATGGCAAAGGTAAAACTACCGCGGCTCTTGGGTTAGCTTTAAGGGCAAGCGGCGCAGGTTTAAAGGTTTATATCGCTCAATTTGCCAAAGGGCGAAGTTGCAGCGAACATAAAGCATTGAAGAAATTAAAAAATATAAAGTTAGAACAGTTTGGTAGTGGTAGTTTGGTTAGATATAAACCTCAACAGGTAGATATACAGTTAGCTTGTCAGGGGTTGAAAAAAATAGAAAAGATTATTGCCAGCAAAAAATACCGGGTAATTATTTTAGATGAAATTAATATTGCCCTGAAACTTAGGCTAGTGTCTCTTAAAGATGTGCTAGGCATGATTAAGCGCACTCCGGCGAATATTGAACTGGTTCTTACGGGCCGTTATGCTCCTGTGCAGATTATTAAAATTGCGGATTTAGTCAGCGAAATAAATGAAATTAAGCATTATTATGTCCGTGGGATTAAAGCGAGAAAAGGTATTGAGTTATAGTAAGGAAATTTATTGACAAATTATTATTGGGTGTTAGAGTAAGTTAATAAGTTAAGAATATAGGTTAAGGGAAATCCGTAGATTCGGATGCGGTCCCGCCGCTGTAAGGGTATACGAAAGCTGCAAGAAGTCACTGTCCTGAGATAAAAGGATGGGAAGACGCAGTAAGTAGGTTAAAACCTGAGCCAGAAAACCTGCCTATATAAAGTAAGTATTGCCTCGTGGAATGGGCCAAAAGTATTATTAGGGTGAAGCCCGATCCAGGTACGAAAAGTACTAGGACGGGTTTTTTATTTTTAGGTATGTTTCGTCAAATTACTTTTGGTGGTAAACTAAGCAAAGTTTTTGGTCTCGAGGGAGAGATAATGACGACAAAATTTGTACATTTGCGGCCACAAAGTATTAACCGTGGCAAATGTGGTAGTTGTAGGTTGATTTTAATTCGTCATGGCATAACCGAATGGAATAAACAGGGGCGTTATTGCGGATATAAAGATGTTGGTTTAAGCAGTCAAGGCAAAGCTCAGGCGGTTAAATTGCGCAAGAGCCTTAAGAATATCAGTTTTGATAGGATCTATTGTAGTGATAGAAGACGTGCGCTTCAAACTAAGGCTATAGTTTTTGGAAGAGCAACTTTTATCAAAGTAAGTGATTTAAGAGAGATTCACTTTGGCGTACTTGAGGGGTTAAAACACGATGAGGTAATGAAAAAATACGCGCAGATTTATAAAAAGTGGCTAAAAGATCCTTTTAAAATCCGTATTCCTGAGGCAGAGTCAATGCAGGCTTTTAAGAAAAGGGTTCTAAGGGCCATGAAAAAGATTACTCATCTTAATCAAGGCAAAACCATTGTCGTAGTCTGTCACGGTGGGGTGATCGGCATATTTGTTAGCAGTATATTAAAAAGTAGGAATTTCTGGAGCTATGTTCCGTCTCCAGCTAGCGTAACAATTGTGGAATATAAAAAAGGCAAATTCAGGATAAAAAAGTTTAACCAGTCTAGGGTAGCGGACGTTTAAACGTCCGCTACAATAATTATAAGGATAGTGATGGGTAAAATAACTTTAATTTTGGGTGGAGCGCGCAGCGGAAAAAGTTCTCATGCTTTGAGTCTTGCTAAGAGATACAAAAAAGTCGCCTTTATCGCTACTTGCCAGGGAAAAGATAAGGAAATGCGTGAGCGTATTAAGTTACACAAAGAAACAAGGCCAAAACATTGGGAGACTTTTGAGGAGCCTAATGAGCTGGTAAAATTAATAGGGAAGTTAAGCAATAGTTTTGATTGTATTATTATTGATTGCTTAACTCTTTTAGTTTCAAATCTTATTTTTTCCAACAATGCTCAGGATCAGATCTTTAAAAAGATTGAAGAGTTATTGCTTGTTTTAAGTAAGAATAAAGCAAGGGTAATTATGGTTTCTAATGAAGTAGGGTTAGGATTGGTTCCTGCGAATAAACTAGGCAGGGAGTTTCGTGATATTGCCGGTAAAGTTAACCAGATTGTTGCAAGCAAGGCTAATGAGGTTTTGCTTATGGTAGCGGGGCTGCCAATGAATATTAAAAAGAAAGCGAAATAGAAAAAGGAGGCGCTATGGATTCAAAAAAGAAAAAAAATGTTTCGAAAAGTAAGCGTAATAACACTACATCGCAGCCAGGTAGCATTGCCTATCGGCTTAAATGTGCTAAGACCGCTAATGGCCTTTCGCATTTTGTAATGTATGGGGATGTGCGCAAGGATAAAGCACTGCTTTAAGATAAAATGATTAAGGGTTTGCATATTTGGGAGAATAATGGCCGGTCTGTCATTGTAGACGCGGACAGCCTTTTTTGGGCGCAGGTAAAAGAACCATCTGGGGATTCAATCTTTATCCCTGAGGATGTCCTGACTTTATACGAGAGGCATAGGGAAGAGCTTCTTAAGCGGATGAATGATTTCCGTTTTAGTCAAGAGCTCACCGCTATTTATATTGATCCTACGGATAAGTGTAACGCAAATTGCTCGTATTGTTACCTCCCTGTGAAGTTAAGAAAAAACGGCCGTTCGATGACCGATCAAGAACTCGATTTTATTCTTCATAAGCTGGCGCGGCATTTTAAGGGCAGCGGAAGAAAGCAGGTTATTATTTTTCACGCGAGTGAACCACTTTTAGTAAAAGATATTATTTTCCGGGCGATAGAAAAATACAAGAATATTTTTAAGTTTGGGCTGCAAACCAACGCGCTTCTTTTGGAGAAAAAGGATGTGGATTTTCTAAAGAAGAATTTTGTTGGAGTGGGGATTTCTCTTGATTCATACCGTTCTTCGGTTAATCAACGCCAGAGGCCTTCCGGGCAACAGAGTAGCAATTTTAACCAGGCGGTTAGGGCCTTAGAGTGGTTTGACGGATATAATGGCCTTAATGTTATCGCCACGGTGACTAAACACAATGTGAAAGATCTTCCGGGGTTGGTGCGTTTTTTGCATAAAAAGAAAGTTTCCTGCGTCCTTCTGAATCCGGCGAGGTTTACGCGCGTTCCGGTTTCCCTACTCAAGCCCAATGAAAATGAATTTGTGAAATATTTTATCCAAGCCGTGGAAACGGCAGTTAAGTTAACCTCTAACACAGGCCGTAAGATTATCGTTGGTAATTTTGCCAATACCATTCTCGCCATAGTTGCGCCCGAAGCCCGCAGGTTGATGTGCGATATTTCACCCTGTGGCGGAGGAAGGTGTTTTTTTACCATCACGGCGGCTGGAGAGATGGTTCCCTGCGGTGAGTTTTCCGCGATCAAGGGATTTTCCGGAGGCAATATTTTCAGGGACGGTATAGCTAAGGCAATGCAATCGCCTGCTTTTGTTTCTGTGCGCGCAAGGACAGTAGAAAAAATAGATGAATGCAGCCAATGTGTATTAAGGAATATTTGTGGTGCTCCATGTCCGGCGGAACTTCATTCGCGCGGCACTATGTATCAGAAATCAATATTTTGTGATTTTTACAAGCAGGTTATTCAATACGCTTTTAAAATGATAGCACAAGGGAAATTGAAATATCTTTTGCGTGATGAGCCGCTAAAGGATCTTAAATACGAATATAAGTTAGAGAACAATGGTTTGGCAACCAAATAGCCAAAGCCATAATTTACGGTAGTAAAGTAATTAGAGGGAAAAGAAAATGGATAGAATTAATGCTATAAGAAAGCAGATTACGTCTGTGGATATAAGTAAAATGAAAAGAGCCCAAGAGAGGCTGGATGCTCTTATTAAGCCGCGGGGAAGCCTGGGGAAGCTGGAAGAAATAGCAAAGTTGATTGTTGCTATTACCGGCAAAGAAAACCCTGTGCTCAGGAAAAAGATAATTTTTACTTTTGCCGCTGATCATGGCGTAGTTAAAGAAGGGGTAAGCGCTTTCCCTCAGGCAGTAACCGGACAGATGGTCTATAATTTCTTAAGCGGCGGGGCGGGGATCAATGTGTTAGCGCGTCATGTGGGAGCGCGCGTGGTGGTCGCAGATTTAGGGGTGGCCAGCGACCTTAAGCCTGATAAACGGCTTATAATCAAGAAAATAAATTATGGCACGAAAAATATGGCAGAAGGCCCGGCAATGACGCGCGATGAGGCATTACGTTCAATTGAGGTAGGGATTGAGATTTTTGAAGAGGAATTTAAGAATGGCGTTGATATAGTCGGCATCGGTGAGATGGGTATTGGTAATACAACCGCGGCAAGCGCGATCACTGCTAGTTTTACCAATATGCCGCTTGCACAACTTACTGGCCGCGGCACTGGGCTTAATGATAAAGAGCTTGAAAATAAAATCAGAGTTATTGAAAAAGCCCTTGCCGTAAATAAGCCCGACGCTAAAGACCCTATTGATGTACTTGCTAAAGTAGGTGGTTTTGAAATCGGCGGCCTTACGGGTCTTATCCTGGCGGCGTGCGCGCGAAAAATTCCTGTGGTTATTGATGGTTTTATTTCAAGTTCTGCCGCTTTAATCGCGTATTGCCTTGAGCCAAAAACAAAGGAGTATATGATAGCGGCGCACGCTTCTGTTGAAAACGGGCATATTTTCGTGTTAAACCATATCGGGCTTAAACCTATTTTTGATTTAGAGCTTCGCTTGGGAGAAGGCACAGGCGCGGCCCTGGCAATGGGGATTATAGACGCATCTTTAAAAATTATGACAGAGATGGCGACGTTTAAGGGCGCTCAAGTATCCGAAAGGGCCCCTTGATGAGGAGTTTTTTAATTGCCCTGCAATTTCTAACTATCTTTCCCGTAAAGTTTAAATCTGAGATAAAAAATGAAGAGTTCGGATTATCTCTACTTTATTTTCCCTTCGTTGGCCTGGCGATCGGCTTTATATTGTCTTCTAACGCCATCCTATTTTCTTTTTTGCCGATTCTTGTCAAGGGCACCTTAATTCTAACCGTTTCTGTTATTATTACCGGCGGTATTCACTTAGATGGATTTGCCGATACTTGTGACGGGTTCTACGGGAATAAACCTAAAGAAAAAATTCTGGAAATAATGCGGGATAGCCATATTGGCGCGATGGGCGCGATTGGTTTAATTCTGCTCTTGCTTTTAAAATTTAGCATCATCATAAATCTTCAGAATGTAATCTTATGGAAAGCGTTAGTTGAAATGGCCGTATTTTCCAGGTGGTCTCAGGTTTTAGCATGCGGAATAACTCATTCCGCGCGCCAAGAAGGTAAAGCAAAATATTTTATAGAATACTCGAGTAAGAAAATCCTTATTATGGGAGGCGTATTTACCGTTGTCTTATTTTTATTAATGGCAAGGCTAAAAGGCGTTTTCTTATTTATGCTGCCCTTTCTTTGCGTATTGTTATTCATACAGTATATAAAGAGAAGGATTGGAGGCATGACAGGAGACACAATTGGCGCAATTAGTGAGATTGCCGAAGTTTCTGTGCTTTTTTCTAATCTTCTTATTGTAAATCTATGATAGATAGAATACATGGTGGCAATATTTGGCCTTATCTTAAGGCGCAGGGGCGTTCTTCAAAAAATAAGGTTATTAATGGTGAGCGTAGTCGAACCATCGATTTTAGCGTTAATATTAATCCGCTGGGGTTGCCTCCAAGAGTAGAAGAGGCTATTTTAAAAAACATAGGGGCTCTTCTCCACTATCCTGATCCTGACTCCAAGGGTTTAAAGACTATTATTTCCGCTCTTTACGATATAAATCAAAGCAATATACTGGTAGGAAACGGCTCGATAGAACTTATTCATTTGATTCCCCGGGCATTAAAAGCGAGAAACGCGTTAATCGTTGGGCCGACATTTAGCGAATATGAATTTGCGGTTAGATCAAACGGAACCAAGGTTTTTTTCGCGCAGGCTCAAGAGCAAGACGATTTTAGAATAGGTTTGCTTAAGATTAAGAAATCTATACCTAAGGCGGATTTGATTTTTCTCTGTAATCCCAATAATCCTACAGGGTATCTTATGCCTAAAAACGAGCTGCTTGATATATTTTATATATGCAAAAGATATAATACTACTCTGGTGATAGATGAGGCATTTATTGATTTTCTCCGGAATGAGAAAAGGATAACTTTAGTAACAGAGGCGGCTAAATACAACCGTCTCCTTGTGATTAGGTCATTGACTAAGTTTTTCGCGCTTCCCGGCTTAAGGTTAGGATACCTGGTTGGCCAACGCCGTATTATCGAACATTTATCAAAATTTCAATACCCCTGGAACGTGAATTCATTGGCGCAAGCAATAGCAGGAGATGTTTTTAAAGCTACCGAGTATATAAATTTAAGCAAAAATTTTATTGCCAGAGAGAAGGGCTATTTGTTTGAAAATCTAAGCCAGATTAAGGGATTAAAAGTATATAGCCCTGTGGTAAATTTTGTTTTTTGTAAATTAGAAAGCTGTAAGATCCGGGATTCAGTGCGATTAAACAATGGGTTGCGTAAAAACGGCATTATTATTCGTTGTTGTCATAATTTCAGGGGATTGGATAATAGATTTTTCAGGGTAGCAGTAAGAACCAGAAGTGAAAATAAGAGATTGATATCTTGTCTTAAAAAGGTTTTATAATGAAACAGTCAAAAGCAATTCAGGTTTGCGGCACAGGTTCAGGCGTAGGCAAAAGCGTGATCGTTACTGCTTTATGCCGTATTTTCTTACAGGATGGTTTTAAGGTGTGCCCTTTTAAAGCTCAGAATATGGCATTAAATTCTTACGTTACCAAAGACGGCGGTGAGATAGGCAGGGCGCAGGCAACTCAGGCGCAAGCGGCTAAGATTGCTCCCAGCGTGGATATGAATCCTATATTAATTAAACCTACGTCCGATAGAAAAGCCCAAATAATTGTAAAAGGACGGCCTGTAAGAAATATGTCAGTTTATGAATATGTTAATTATAAGAAAAAAGCGCAAAATATAGTATTAAAATCTTTTCGGCGTCTGGCAGAAGAATATGAGTTGGTGATTATTGAAGGCGCGGGATCTCCGGCGGAAGTAAATCTAAAATCGCACGATATAGTTAACATGCGCATGGCAAAACACGCCAACGCCCCCGTGCTCTTGGTGGGAGATATTGATAAAGGCGGCGTTTTTGCCTGGATAGTGGGGACGCTTGAGCTTTTAACTAAAGAAGAAAGAAAAAGAATAAAAGGTATAGTGATTAATAAATTCAGGGGTGATAAAAGATTATTGAGGCCAGGCATAGATTTTCTGGAGAAAAAGACAAGAGTAAAGGTTTTAGGTGTTATACCTTATTTTAAGGACATAAAAATCGCGGAAGAGGATTCGGTTCCCCTTGAAAAGCGGGCTGGAGGAATAAATAATCAGGAAATACAAAAAGAGGGGCAGTTAAACATAGCAGTAATCAGCCTGCCGCACATGTCTAATTTTACCGATTTTGACGCCCTGGAAAATGAACCTGGTGTCAGGTTACGCTATGTATCTTGCGAAAGCGAGCTTGGCAATCCTGACGCGATTATTATCCCGGGGACAAAAAGTACCGTTAGCGATTTAAATTACTTAAAAAAAACCGGGTTGGCAGAAAGGATAGCTTTAATTGTTAAGAATCATCCAACAACTCATCTCATCGGGATTTGCGGTGGATACCAGATGTTGGGAGAGAGGATTAACGACCGTAGGGCAACGGAATCAGCGCAAAAGTCAGTTAAAGGTTTGAGGATCTTACCGATAGCTACTAGTTTTGAAAAAGAAAAAATTTTATCTTGCGTAAAAGCAAAAGACATGGTTTCAGGGTTAAAGGTAACGGGTTATGAAATCCACCATGGCAGGACGCGAATCCTTAAAAAGTGTAAGCCTATTTTTAGGATTACGGAACGGCAAGGGAAAAAGGTGAAAGAATTAGACGGGGCAATTTCCAAAGACGGCAGAATCTGGGGTACTTATCTTCATGGCGTTTTTGATGAGGATAATTTCAGGAGGAGTTTTCTAAACAAATTGAGGCTTAAGAATGGCTGGCCGCCTTTGGCTGTGATTTCGAGTTTTAGTCAAGATAAAGAATTTGATAAACTTGCCAGGCTTGTCAGGGAAAATATTGATATGGATTTATTGTATAAGATTGCAGGCCTTGGACTATGAACCCCGCACCTTCTAAATATTCATCATTTTTTAAAGCGTTAAGATTTAAGGGAATAAATATAAGCAGAATACTGAATACGAAAGAAGGTGCGGGGTGAACTACGAATTATTAATTATTCCGCTTGCGTATATTTTGGATTTGGTTTTTGGTGATCCACAGTGGTATTGGCATCCGGTAAGGCTCATCGGAAGGCTGATAGAAAGATTAGAAAATAAATTGAACACGGAAAGGATAAATAAAATATTTTGCGGAGCTGTCCTGGTTATTTTAGTGGTGGGGTTGACTGTTTTTGGCATAGGGGGCATACTAAAGTTAGCCAGATTAATTCATCCGTTTTTGTTTTACATTGTTTCCATATTATTTATTTATTTCTCTCTCTCTATCAGGGCCCTGGCAGCCGAAGCAATTAAAATTTATAAAAACCTGGAGTCCGGAGATATCCAAAAGGCAAGAAATAATCTTTCCCTGATTGTCGGCAGAGATACTTTAGGATTAAATGAACAGGAAATAATCCGGGCAACCGTGGAAACCGTCGCGGAAAGCACTATGGACGGTATTATCGCGCCGCTTTTTTATGCTTTTTTAGGTGGGCCGGTTATGGCCTGGGTTTATAAAGCCATCAATACTTTAGATTCTATGGTGGGATATAGGAACGAAAGATTTAAAGAGTTTGGCTATGTATCCGCGAAACTGGATGGATGGTTGAATTTTATTCCATCAAAAATAACCTGTTTTTTAATAAGTGTTTCGATTTTCTGTTCCGGGAAAAGATGGCTTTGCTCACTTAAAGAGGCCAAAAGATTCCTGTTAAGTGGGCCGGGGGCAAATAGTGACGCGGTAGAAGCTGCTATGTCCGGCGGCCTCGGAGTCCAGTTGGGCGGCCAGAATTTTTATGATTCAGTTGCGGTGGAGAAACCGTTTATTGGGCAGGCGGTTGAGCCGTTAAGTATTAAACATATCAGGCAGAGCGTGAGCATCGCGTATATATCTTCCGCGCTGATGTTAGTTATAGGGGTAGTAGTTTTTAAAAAGGGGTAATATATGAAAGCCATAAGCCTATGGAGCGGTGGTAAAGACAGTTGTTTCGCTTGTTATAAGGCAATACAACAGGGGCATGAAGTAGTCTCTCTTTTTAATTTCACGGATACAGGTAGCAGGAATTCATTGTCGCATGGTTTGCCTTTTGAGGCTATCCATAAACAAATAACCATGACCGGATTCCCTTTTCTTCAGAAGGCAATGCCAAAAGTAAATTATCGCCAGGAATTTAAGTCCTTAATTGAGGAGTGGAAAGAAAAACAAGGCATTGAAGGAATAGTTTTTGGCGATATTTATCTAGAAGAGCATAAAGATTGGATAGATAAGGTCTGCGAAGAATTAGCGATAAAGCCAATTATGCCCTTATGGAAAAATGATACGGCGGATTTAATCAATGAAATTATAGAAGCCGGTTTTAAAGCTATGGTTGTGGCTACTAACGCGAAATACTTAGGTAAGGAATGGCTGGGACGTCAGATAGATAAAGAATTTATAGAAGATTTAAGCGCCTTGAGAAACATCGACCTCTGCGGAGAAAAAGGCGAGTTTCATACCTTTGTCTATGACGGGCCGCTATTTAAGGAAAAGGTCAAATTTAATAAGGGCAATAAGATATCGCGGGATGACCGGTGGTTTTTGGAGATTCTTTAATGAGAAAATATGGCCTTTTTGTGCCGATCTTTTTTGTCGTTTTCATGTTCCAGGGTATATTCGTTGATGATGTGTATGCCTCAGAAAACTATCCTAAAAGAATAATTTCTTTAGGCCCTTCTATAACTAAAGCGTTATATCTTTTAGGGGTTCAGGATGAGTTGATAGCTGACACTATATATTGCATTGATCCTCCAGAGGCAAAAAAGAAAGAGAAGATTGGCACGGTAGTAGAGGTGAATATAGAAAAGGTATTTAATTTGAAGCCGGATTTAGTTTTGGCAACATCTTTAACTAACCCCAAGGCAAAAGAGAAATTAAAGAATTTAGGCGTAAAGGTCATTACTTTTACCACGCTAAAAGATTTTAATGATATTTGTAAACAGTTCTTGGAATTAGGCAGGTTGATTGGCAAAGAAGATGAGGCAAGAGAGATTGTAAAAAGTGCTGAAAACAAGATAGTTTTAATTAAAGAAAAAATTAACGGTTTGCATAAACCCAAAGTGTTTGTCCAGATGGGAACAAGGCCTTTGTTCGCGGCAACGGGCCGCTCTTTTATTAATGACTATATTGAATTTTCCGGCGGGATAAATATCGCTAAAGATGCAAGAGAAGGAATTTATTCCAGGGAGCAGATCCTAAAAGAAAATCCCGATGTGATAATTATTACTACTATGGGCATGGCAGCCGACGAAGAAAAAAAGATTTGGCGGAAATATGGAACTTTAAGCGCCGCAATTTCCGGGCGAATTTATGTTTTAGATACCGAGGAAGTCACCAGTCCCACGCCGCAGAGTTTTGTAACTACTTTAAAGGATTTTGTTTGTATTTTACATCCGGGCGAATAAAATGAGAAAAAAAGTTATTCACTGGGTTTTCTGGATATTGGTTTTGTTTTGTCTGCTTTTGGCAACCATGCTTTTCTCGTTTTGCGCGGGTTCAGTAGATGTGCCTTTAAAGAAGATTTTAAAAGTTATTTTTGAAGGAAGAGGCAGCAGTGAATATAGTATCCTTTTTGATATCCGTCTGCCTCGGATTATTCTGGGGCTTGCTATAGGCGGGGCATTGAGTTTGGCAGGCGTAATTTTACAGGGAATGTTTCGTAATCCCTTAGTTGAACCGTATACCCTTGGCATCTCAGGAGGAGCGGCTGTAGGCGTGTGTCTTAATATTGTTTTTCGCCTAAATCGCGCGTTAGGAATATTATCGCTTCCAATATGCGGGTTTTTAGGGGCTTTATGCATAGTTGTGTTTGTATATTCATTGAGTATAAAGAAAGGGATTCTTAAGATACAAGGCCTGCTTTTGACAGGGGTGATGATTAGTTTTATTTCTTCCTCGCTGATTATGCTTATCATGGCTGTGTCGCGGACAGAAGATTTGCATGGGATAGTCTTTTGGATTATGGGGTCATTAGAAGAACCGAACAATGCTTTAATATTGATATCGTTATTTGTATCCGTTGCAGGCTTAATAGTATCATATCTTTTTTGTATAGATCTCAATGCGTTTGCGCTGGGCGAAGAAGAGGCAATGCACCTGGGGATCAATGTGGAAAGGTCTAAGAGGTTTTTGTTTATTATCGCATCTGTTTTGACCGGCTTTAGCGTTTCAGTTGCCGGTATTGTTGGGTTTGTGGGATTAGTCATTCCCCATTTTATGAGAATGCTTGTTGGCAGAGACCACCGGATCCTTTTAGTGAGTTCTTTCTTAGGTGGAGCCGCTTTTTTAATTATCTGCGATACTTTGGCCAGGACAATTATCGCTCCTGTTGAGTTACCCGTGGGAGTGATTGCGGGCCTAGTGGGCGGAAGCGTTTTTGTGTATGTGCTTACCAAAAGACAAATGTTATTAAAGGGGAAATAATGCTTTGCATCAGGGGATTAAGTTGCGGTTATTATGATCGCCAGATTCTGCGAGATATCAATTTAGAAGTGCCTCTTAAAGAGATGGTAGGGATTATTGGCCCTAATGGCTCAGGAAAGACTACTCTTTTGCGGGCAGTTTCCCGCCTGCTTAAACCGAAAGAAGGTTCAATATATCTTGACAATAAAGATATCTGGCAAATGAAATATAGTGAACTGGCAAAGAAAATTGCCGTAGTTACTCAGGGATTACCCGAAGAATCTCTAACCGTAGAAGAATTTGTCCTGCTGGGAAGGATTCCATATTTTGAAGGATTGCAGTTTCTTGAAACGAATCACGACTTTGAAGTTGCTGAAGAGTGTATGGCGCTTACTGATGTGTTAAGGCTTAAAGATAGGCCTATTGGCCAGATAAGCGGCGGAGAGCGGCAGCTTGCTTTAATTGCCCGCGCGCTGGCGCAGGAGCCGACACTGCTTTTATTAGATGAACCGACGACATATCTTGATATTGCTCATCAGGTGGGAATACTGGATCTTATCAAAAGGTTGAACCGTAAAATGGGGCTTACTGTGCTTATGGTTTTACACGATCTTAATTTGGCTAGTGAGTATTGCGATAAACTCGTGCTTTTATCCAACGGGAAAGTTTATAAACAAGGTGCACCCGAGGAAGTCTTGGATTATAAAACTATTGAAGAAGTGTATAAGACGGTTGTGGTTGTGGAAAAGAATCCGGTTTCTTCAAAGCCATATGTTGTTCTTGTTTCACAAGAAGAGAAAGAAAAGCGAGAGAAATAAAGATGATGTAGCGGTTGAACATAAAAGACTAGGTAACGATGCCAGAGGAGGTGGTATTTTTGGTATTATATAAACACAGGGTAGGAGGAATTAATTAATTTATCCGGATAGGTAAAGGAAGTGAAGGTGAAATTCCTTTCGCTGCCCCGCAACGGTAATGTAAATCAGTAGGTAGTAAACTGTTTTACGAGCCCGGACGATTACCTGTTCTGGAAGTATTCTCGAGGGAGGAAAAAATGGAAACAAATATGAGGTATTTTTTTAGAATATTAATAATATTATTAATAATATTATTAAGTTCGGTCAGTATAAAAATAGTGTGGGCCGATGATGTTAATTTGGAAAGAATAGTTGTAACTCCTTCAAGAATAGAAGAGAGTTATGGAGATACCTGTCGTAATGTAGATGTGGTTACTTCAAAAAATATAGAGTCTTTTGGCAGTAGTAATGTGGCGGAAGTGATAGCTAACATTACTTCCGTAAATATAAGGGATTATGGTGGGCCGGGAGGATTAAAGACTATTACGATGCGCGGAGCCACTGCTTCTCAGGTTTTAGTTTTAATTGACGGCAGGCCGGTAAATAATCCCCGGAACGGGCAGGTGGATTTAAGTAGTATTCCTTTGGATAATATTGAGAGAATTGAGGTTGTTCACGGCCCGGGTTCAAGCTTATACGGTTCGCAGGCAATGGGAGGTATGGTAAATATAATTACCAAGAGGCCGCCGAAAAAAGGCCAGAAAACCGAAGCTACCACAAGTTTCGGGACATTCAGGACTTATACGGAAAAGTTGTTGCAGGGAGCGAGGATTGGTAAATTCGGTTATCTGGTTACCGGAGGTTATAAAAGTTCGGAGGGATTCCGCGCTAATTCGGAATTTAATTCCAAAGATGCCAATGTTAAACTGGAATATGAGGTTAATAGTAACAATAATTTGATCTTAAATTCCGGTTTTTACACAAGTAAAGCAGGGACTCCGGGTACGATTACTGCGCCGGATATAGATGATCAGCAGAAAGACCTTCAAAATTATTTCGATTTTAACTGGGATTTTAAGCCGGACAATCTAACGAGGTTTGCCGCAAAAATATACCAAAATTATGATCGGCTTGAGTTTATGGAGAACAGCGCCGGTTCAGCAAAACAGGTTGCCAATAGTAAATCTATTCACAGTACTATATCAAGGGGGTTTGACCTTCAATTCAACAGTAAGCTGGCTGATGTTTATCAATTAGTCTGCGGGTTTAATTATGTCGGTAATTACAATGATAGCACTTCTTCTGCAAAACACAGATATTTCGTTCGCGCCGGATACCTTGAGAATCAATGGGATGCGTTGGATAATCTTAAGTTGAATCTTGGGGTAAGAGTTGATAATTATTCTAATTTTGGCACTGAAGCATCCCCGAGTTTCGGTTTCCTTTACCGGTTAGGCCAGAATAATAAAATACACGGTTTGGTTAGCCGTTCGTTTCGCGCGCCTACATTTAATGATTTGTATTGGCCGAATACTACTACAGCCGCGGGAAACCCTGATTTAAGCCCGGAAAAAGGGATAACTGCTGAAATTGGCCTTGAAACCGAAATAAACAAATATTTATCCATGAATATTACTTATTACAGGAATAATTTTGACAACCTTATAGATTGGGTGAAAACAGGCGAATTTAGCCAGCCGATAAATATTAAATCCGCAGCTATAGACGGTATAGAATTTAAAAACAGGGTGTTTTTAGGTTCTACTGGTTTTGAATTGGATTTAGGATATACGTATTTAAGAGCCAAGGATAAGGAAACTGGTAAATACCTTACTTATCAGCCGATGAATAAGGCAGATGCGTCTTTGAAATATAAAGATATTAACGGTTTTACGTTTGAATTCAAGGGCCAGTTTACGGATAAAAGATTTGATGATGCCAATAATACGATTTCCGTAAAAAGATTTTTTGTTTTCGGGCTGAGTTTATCCAAAAAGTTCGATAAGTACTTGACTTGTTTTGCCTCAATAGATAACCTGTTTGCAAGAAAATATCAGGTTGTTCGTGGTTACCCAATGCCGGGATTTTCCGTAACCGGCGGGTTAAAGCTGGAATTTTAAAAAAAAGAAAGGAGATGTTTAATGAAAAGAATAGTTTGGTTTGCAGTTATGGTTGTGTTATTTGTTTTGTCTTTAGTAGTTTTAGAAGCATATGCAGTTGATCTGGCTCAACCTTCTAAGACACAATCAAAAAAGACGGCAATAGAAATTGACTATGGAGGTATTCATCCGTCGCGAACAATCGAGGTTCTTTTGGTAAAAGCAAGTACGGTTCTTGAATTATTGCAGGCCGTTGCAGAGGTAAAGACACATCCTGTTGGCGGGTATGTTATGGTTGTATCTATTGATGGGGTAGAAGGCAAGCGCGGTGAAATGGCTTGGTATTATACCGTTGACGGTAAGTCGCCGGGTAAAGTAGCAAATTCAAATGTGCTTAATGGCGAGCACCATATAAAATGGGAATACAAAAAAGATGTTTGCTCACCAAAGGTGGATAAAAAATAATTATCTTCTTTGAATAAAGGGGAAAAGGAAAAGGGAAAAGGGGACGTCCTGTTAGGGGACACCCTTGAAGAGGGTGTCCCCTTTTAGCACGTCCCCTTGCAAGATAAGTTTCTTCGTGTTAAAATAGGCTATGTCTTCCCATCGAATCCTGCGAGCTACTCTTGCTTTTTCACTACTTACGCATGGGGCTATTCTTTTACAAAGCCCGCATCTAAACCCATTTTCTCCTCCTCCAAAAGAACAGACGATAAAGGTGAGGTATCTTAAGAAAGAGGAGTTAGCAGCTAAGTTAATACCTAAACAGCTAACTAATTCTAACTCAGGAAAGCCGTTTTCTAAACTTGATCCTTTTTTAAAACTTAATTCTAAAGTTGGCACGGGAAATAAAACCCCTCCGCCTTATATTGAGAGAAAGAATGTTTTAAAAGGGCCAAAGGTTATGTTAGATAAGCCTCCGAATTTTGCCAAACCAATCTTTACCAGCCCTGATCCTATAGCGATAAAAAAGAAGATTACCTTGCCTGCGATAGAGATGGCTAAGATTGATAACCCCAGTTATATCAACTATTATCAAATCGTCAGAGAGAAGATTCGCCGCAGTGCCTATCAGAACTACACCCACAGCGAAACAGGTGAAATTTATATCTCGTTTATTATTTCCAATGACGGTTTGATTAAGGGTGTGCGTTTAGTTGACGAGAGGTCATCTACCAATGATTACCTAAGAAATATCGCATTAAGGAGCGTTAATGACGCTGCGCCTTTTCCTAACTTTCCCAAAGAGTTGGATTATCCCCAGCTTTCTTTTAATATTATAATTTCTTTTGAAATAGAGTAAAAAGAGTGGTATATTAATTACTTAAATTAAATCGAAAGGAGATGATTATATTGTCACAGGTTGAAGTCAAAAAAGACGAGTCTTTTGAATCTGCTTTGCGCCGTTTTAAGAGGAAGATTGAGCAGGAAGGGATCTTGCGGGAAGTGCGCGATCGCAAGCATTATGAAAAGCCCAGCGAACGCAAAAGAAAAAAAGCTAAGAGTACTAGAAAATAAGTATGGCTCTAGCAATTTCTACTTAAATGAAGCAGCCTAATGAACGTAGGCCTTGCGTAGCGGGTCAGTTTTATCCCGCGGTGGCTGAAGAGCTAAATAAAATGATCGCTTCTTTTGTAGATCGCTCTGTACAAAAGCAGGATGTAATAGGTTGTGTTTTGCCGCATGCCGGATATATTTATTCCGGGCGCGTAGCTGCTCAGACTATTGCAAGCGTAAATATTAAAGATACTATTGTTCTCCTGGGCCCGAATCATACGGGCCAGGGGCAAACTTTTAGCATTAACTCTAGCGGGTATTGGCAGACTCCTTTGGGTAATGTAGAGGTTAACAGCGATTTGGCAGGTTTATTTTTAAGTAAGTCTAAATATTTAAAAGATGATTGTTTGGCGCATCAAGATGAGCATTCCTTAGAAGTACAGTTGCCCTTATTGCAGTATTTTAGAAAAGATTTTAAGATTGTTCCCATAGCTATCAAAAGCCAAGATTTAAGTGAGCTTAAAAGTTTCGCTCAAGAGTTGGCTGGCGTAATAGTCGAGAATGGCTTAAGCGATTCAGTCATGTTTATCGCTAGCTCAGATATGACGCATTATGCGCCGCAAAAGATCGCAGAAAAGAATGATGCGTTAGCGATAAATGAGATAGTTGCTTTAAATGAAAATAAATTAGAAGAGGCAGTTAAGCAGTTTTCTATTTCTATGTGCGGGTTTGCGCCGATTGCGGTTTTAATAAAATCCGCTAAATTATTAGGTGCGAAAAAAGGCAGGTTAATAAAATATCAAACCAGCGGTGAGGCAAGTGGAGACAACAGGAGCGTTGTTGGCTACGCCGGAATTACAATCTATTAAACCATGGATGAGACGGTAAAAAAAGTTGATGAGAGTTGGAAGCAGAATGTAGAAAAGGAAAAAGCCAAATCAAAATCTGAATTTGTTCCCCCGGTTGCCGATTTTAAATTTTTTATCACCACGCTTGCCTTACAAGCATCTATTGCCCTTGGGCATATGGCTAATCCGGCAACTGAAAAGGTGGAAGAGGATTTGACTCAAGCGAAATTTCTTATTGATACATTAGGTATGTTACAAGAAAAAACTAAGAATAATTTGATTAAGGAAGAAACTGAGCTTCTTGAGAATTTGCTTTATGAATTAAGGACGGCTTATTTGGCAAAAGGTAAGGGGGAGGTAAAATGATTGATAAGGAATTGCTTGATATATTAGCCTGCCCTGCGTGCAAAGGCGATGTAGAACTTAAGGACAATAAGATTGTTTGTAAGAAATGTGCTAAAAAATATCCTGTGCGTGAAGGTATCCCGGTAATGTTAATTGACGAGGCCGAATGTTAAAGATATTAATTATTCACGGCCCGAATCTAAATCTTTTAGGAACCCGCGAGCCGGGAATCTATGGTGTGGTGACTTTAGCTAAGATTAATCAGATGCTTAAAAGCCAAGCCAAGAAAAGTAAAACCCGCCTAGTTATTAAACAATCTAATCATGAAGGAGAGATTGTAGATTTTATTGGTGAGGCTGGAAAGAATAAATTTCAAGGTATTTTGATTAATCCCGCAGCTTATACTCATACTAGTGTGGCTGTACGCGATGCCGTAGCTGCCTGCGGCTTGCCTGTGGTAGAAGTGCATCTTTCCAATATCTATTCCCGCGAAGAGTTCAGGCATAAATCACTGATTAGCCCGGTTGCTAGAGGCACAATCTTAGGGTTTGGCGCGCAAAGCTATCTTCTTGGCCTGGCTGCCATTTGCGATTTAATCGAATCGAAATGAACTCTCGCCTAAAGAGCGTATATTCCCAGTTAAAGCAAAGAGGCCTTGATGCTTTGTTGGTATCTTTACCGGCAAATATCTCCTATCTTGTTGAATCTTTAAGCCGGGATTCTTATCTGCTTGTTTCTGAAAAAGAAAATATTTATTTTACTGATTCCCGCTATGTGGAAGAGGCGAATAGCTTTCTTAAAAATAATGCTCAGCTTAAAGAATGCAATGGATCTGTATTCAAACGTATTGCTGAGGCGGTTATTGATTTAGGGTTAAAAAAGCTGGGTATTGAAGAAAGATATTTACCATTTGCCGAATTTAATAAGATTAAAGAGCATGCAAAGGGAAATTTTGGTTTAATTCCTACGCACAGCATTATTGAAGATAAGAGGCAGGTTAAAGACGCTGGGGAGATAGCTAAAATTAGAAAAGCAACCCAGATCACTGCTTTAGCTTTAGAATATATACAGAAGTTTCTTGTTCCCGGGGTAAAAGAGATAGAGATAGCCGCGGAAGTTGAGCGTTTTATTCGCTATCATGAGGCTCGCGCTTCTGCTTTTGATATAATTGTAGCTTCTGGGCATAATTCTAGCCAGCCGCATCACCTATCTGGCGCAAGAAAACTGCAAGATCATGAGCCAGTGCTTATTGATTTGGGGGTTGATTACCAGGGGTACAAATCCGACTTGACAAGGGTTTTCTTTTTGGGTAAAATAA
>JAKLQX010000060.1 GCA_022013085.1 Candidatus Omnitrophota bacterium
AATACATTTTAACCCGTTTGTCTCCCACTTATCTCCGATCTTATAACCAAAAGTGCATTTTCCCTTTGCCTGCACCACTTCAATAACCATCTTTTTAGGGTTAAATTTATGGTTAGGATCTTTGGCTAAAGTTTCTAACTCGCCATCCTTACCCAAAATCTCTGCTTTAAATTCTAATTTTCCTCCATCAGGGCAAGTAACTAAAAGCGAGCGCTGATTATCACGGAAACCGAATTTGGCTTTAAAACTTAAAGCATAAATAACCGGAAATAACGCGTGCGCCAAGCCCAGACAGAAATGTTTCGGTGCATGCGTAAAATCTTCTAAAATAATTTCATCCCCTATTTTATACCCATGGTAACAAACGCCAAACACACCTGTTACGGTGAGTTTTAATTTAGGAAAAGGGGTTTTAACTTCATCCATTTTCACCGATTAACTCCTTAACTTTATTCATCAAAATATTTTTGCTATAAAACATCTTGTTTTTTTCAACCTGGTGCACCATATCTACTAATATTTTATTTAACGGCGCATACATATGATTCTCCTCGGCCAAGCGCACAAATTCACCATTTATATAATCAATCTCTGAAGTTTTACCGCGCATTATGCTTTGTAATATAGAACCATATAACGGTTCTCGGCTTAGATTTTTCATAATACCCGAAAAAACTCCCGCTGCGGCCGCACAAGGCAAAGAAGTAAGCTTGGTAATATTTTCAACTGGAAAACCCGGCAAAGAAACCAAATGTATCCCTATTTTTTGAATAATCTCAAAAGCTTCTTTCCATATACCGATGCTCATGCGGCTAATATCTAAATCGCTAAAAACTTCTTGCATACTTTTACCGATAATCGCTGGCAGGCAATTACTGGCATTGGCAAATATCTTAAGATATTTCATGCCTATAATATCTTCGCTAATTATCGTGGGGAAAATCTTGTCTAAAAACAAGCTCAAACCTATCAACTCCTCTGTTGGATTACTCTGAAATTGGCTGCCGATTACCCAGCTACCTTCAAAGTTGTGGACTACTTTGCCTGGCTCTAAGTAAGTTGCGCCAAACATAATAATGCTAGAAATTATATTTTTTTGAGGGAGATATTTAGCAACCAAGTTATCCGCCTGGATGCCATTCTGCGTAGTCAACAACAATGAGTTTCTTAACAAGTAGGAGCTATCTTGCAAAACAGCATCAATATCCTGCGTTTTAGTTGCAAGAATCGCTAAATCTGGAATATAGTTTAAGGTATCAGAGATGCTGATACGCACCTTAAAATCACCCCTAACACCCGAGATACTCAAGCCATTTTCTTTAATCGCGTTAACTGCTTGAGCGCGCCCGACTAAAGTTACCTCTTCACCCTTATTTTTAAGGTATCCGGCAACTAAACAACCTATAGCCCCAGCACCAATAACCGCAATTTTCATAATCGCATTTACCCGTAATTGTAAACTGCATTTTATCCATAACTGTAGCCGACGTTTAAACGTCGGCTACTTATTTAACTTTGGAAAACCGTATTTTTTATAATCGAAATTATTTTGCTCTAAAAGCCGGATCATCATACTATAGAAAGGCGAAGGCACGTCCGAAAAAAAAGCAGCAACTACATCCTGCTCCTGAACTTGGCCAGAATTACGTTTAAGCGCAATTACCTCAGCTTGGCGTATAACCGTAGATTCGGTAATACGCCGATGAAATATCGGAATCTTAGAAATTAAGAGTTTAAACTTCCCCTCTGTTTCCGCTTCCCAAACCATGCTTTAACCTCATTGATATTAAAGAGTTTAATGCCAGCACGAAAGTAGGGCAGGTTTAAACCTGCCCTACTCATGTATATAGTAAAATTTTACTATATCAGCCACTTTTGTCAAGCAAATTAATGCTCACTCCAGGAAAGAACTTTTTTGGTTGGCGGGTAAACAACTATACTATAATGCATACCCTCTTGGCCATTAGGATTGGTAATAACATTAAAACGTAAATACTCTGACTTAACATCAAATACCGGAAGAAGTACTAAGAGATCCTGTTCCTGACGTAAACTTAAGGTTGTAAACTCCCTCAAATCATTCAGCAGTGAAGCCAGATTAGGGATACCATAGCTTGGCTTTGCAGGTGGCTCCACAGGTGGCACTGTAACAATAGGGATAATCTCATTTTCCCGGCGAAGACGTAAAATTAAATCAGCCACCTCCTCATCCATGCCTAAAGCTCTTAACACGCCTTTACTAACCGTGTTAATATTTACCTTACCCGTTCCATAGACTGTAATTAAATCTTTAAAGAGCAAAAACTTATCTTTAGAGATACCCTCAACCAATAACACTTCATTAATTGTGCTAAACGGGCGCATTCCGGAATTAACTAATGTTTCAGCTAATTCTTCATCCATTCCCGGTAAACGCGCCAGCACATCTACGGAAGCAAGGTTCAAATTAATCAAAGCACTCTCGTCAATAATTGCCTCGCCGCTCGAATTATTACTAGAATTATTTTTATCGACAAAAAAATACCGATAAGAATTATTAGCACATAAACTTGACTTTATTTCATTACTCAATTCATCCCAAGTATCATACGTAGGAGTAGCGTCCTTTTCTCTAAGATAAAAAACTGTTTTTAACGCACCTCTAGCTAAGGGCAAAGAAGCAACTAAACGGGAATAAGCTTTATTAAACCTGATCTCCTGAAAAACTAGGCCGGTAATCCCCAGGCCTAAAATACCTAGGATCATAATCGTCCAAAGGCAAATTACTAAAATACTGCCCTGATGAGAGTATTGCGAAATACCATTTTTCGTCATCCTGACCCTGAACGTAGTGAAGGGGAAGGATCTTATCGGTTTCGAGATTCTTCGGCCGGAGCCTGCACTGAGCGTAGCGAATATGGCCTCAGAATGACGGTACCAATTTAATTTCGTAATAATCTCCTGATCAAGTTCTTGGGTTATAGACTGTCGTTTCATAGTTTTGCTTCTCAGTAAAAATAATAAACTTTATGGCCAACGGCAAATAATCATTCTTCCACTGATCCACCCACAAGTAAGCATCTTTACCTAAATCTAGGTAAAGATAACTAAATCTGACTTCTTTAACATTGGGTAAATAAATTACTGGCGGGGATTTAAACTCCGGATCCAGAGAGCCATCCTCTTTAATAATTTCATTTAATTTATCCGCGGCCCGCCTAAGGGCATTTGCCGAGCTATCAAAATAATAAGTTAGCCGGCTTGGGAAATAATCAATATAAGCGCAAAAACTGATTTTGGTTTTATCTCCTAAAAATAATTGCTTACGGCAGGCAGGTTGCTCGCGTAGCTCCCGGGAAAGCCTTTCAGTTTTAAGTAAAATTCTTTGTTGGGTTAGATCAATACTCTTGATCCGCCGCAAAACTGCCAGGCCGGAGGAAAAAGTTGCGTAAATGGCGATGCTTACCACCGAAAAAATAGCCACCGCGATCAACAGTTCGACTAAACTAAAAGCACGCGTTGCACTTTGAAGAGATTTATTTTTCTTTGAGTAAGAGTAAGTAGGTAGCGAGGGTAACATTTTTTAAGGAATTTTTCTCCGGCCAATTAATCGTTGAGCAGGCCGAAACCAGATATTTAGCTAGAACATCAGATTCAGGCAATTTAGTAATCTCTTGCTGATAATTATAATCTTTATTCGAGGATTTTATAATTTCCGGAGCGGGAAAAGATGGCTTAGCTCCTTTTAAACTAGCAAACTCTAAATTTTCAAATTTTTCTTTTGCTAAAATTAAAGCTGAAATATTATTTTGAACGGAATTAGCCCCACGCAGAGCAAGAATATAAGAATTAGCTACTGAAGTTAAGCCAATACCCAAAATCAACACGCTAACCATTAATTCAACTAAAGTAAAACCGCGCAAGACTGGCAAGGCGCGCGAATCATTCACCCCAGTTAACCACATCATCGGCTGTATCCGGTTTTTTATCATTACCCATGGAGAAAAGATCATAACTATCAGTATTATGTTCACCCGGAGCTTTATAAATATACACATTACCCCAAGGATCCATTGGTTTTTTCTTTAAATATGGCCCTCGCCAGCTTTCGGTATCAGCTCCCGCGGTTCTCAAATAATCCAATAGCTCCGGATAACGGCCTGTATCCATTTCATAAAGATCTAAAGCTAAAGCAATGCTGGAATTGATATCGGTTTTGGCCGCCTGAATACGCGCCTGTTCAGACCTGCCAGCCAAACGCGGAACAACCATCGCCGACAAAACTCCAATAATAATAACCACCAACATTAATTCGATTAAAGTGAACCCTTTTTTCATAACAACCTCCCTCAAACTAAGCAAAAGCAATTCCTAAAATAACCAGGTCAATTTTTAATAATCCCATACTTTCATCCTTAACTGATACAGTAAGCTTTTCTACCTGCAACAGGATATTCGCTCCTTCAAGGCCTGAAATAAAATCTAATAAATTTTTTATCTGCCCATCAGCACTCAAATTAATTCGATAAAGAGTTACTCCGCCTTTAACCTTAGTCAGGCCGCCTGAGTTCATATCCAATATCTGCAAATTCGATTTTCTGGCCTCAGCTTCAATCCTGCCTATTACCATCGCGGATTTCTCCTCATCCGCTCCCTTAAGGCTGGAGTATCCTTCAATCTGTTTTTGGGCTTTGAGGATCTCCGTGCGGTTATGTTCTAAGGCCATATATTTGCGGATAGCTACTTTTCCCTGCTTAATCTCGCCAGAATAAATACTCGTCTTATCATAGATCGGGCCTAAAACAAAAATCTTAAGCATTAACAAAATCAACAAGACCAAGATCGAAGCGGCTAATATTTTTTCTTTACTGTTTAATTTTCTCATTTTATAAAAATCTCAAAGTCTATCACATCTTTGTCTTTTAATTTCCTTCTACGCGTATAACGGTTTTGCGCGCCTTTAAAAATTTCCGAATTGCTCAAGGTATTGGTAAAATCTAAAATATCCGGAATCTCTTGCGCGTAACCTCTAATTGTAAATGCCTTGCCTAATTCCCAATTATAATTGGTAATAACAATATTCTCCGGGCACAAACGGTTCAAGCCGTTAAGATAAGTTAGCGCCGAAGATTTAACATCCATGTATTGCCGGGCAATCTTTAGTTTACTTGTAATATCCTCCAGCTCCTTAGCATTCTTACCTAAAGATATCACTCTATTTTTTAAATTGAAAGCGTAAGATTGTTGCTGGCCTAACCTGACTAAAGCAATCCCGCCCAACATAATTAAAACATAAATTAAGCCTATTCCCAAAATCATTAACTGCTGCAACTTAAACTTCATATCCTTCTTGATCTGTATTTCCGGAAGAATAAACCTAAGGTCATCCTTGGCTACCTGGTAGTTGAAACCTAATACCGCGGATAAAGAAATGTCTTTTAAGCCGGAACTTAAGAAATTATCATACTCTTTAGTAGAAAGATATTGGGCCTCTAAATTAAAATCCGCGTCTAAGATACTCTCCAAAGACACCAATTGAGAACTCGCTGCCCCAGTTAAAAACAGCTTCTCGCATTTTGCATCTGGTATCTCGTTATTTAAGGCAACGATGGCCTGCTTAAGCTCCGCGTTAAATTTTTCCTTCTCCAAGGGATTCTTCAACTGCACAGCCCCTTGCGGAATAACCACGCTTGAGCCTAATTTTTGATTATGCACTAAAACCAAATCGCTGTAACTTATGTCAATATCTAAAATCATATACGAAACGGGTAAAGTAACCTTATTTCTTGCCGCGTCCGTTACATAATGCACCAACCCTTGAGAGCTCATAAGAATAGGTTCGGGAAGAATATTCACCGGCACAAAAGAGCTAACAATATTTTTAAAAACATTCTTTAAAGCAACAGCTAAAATCAAATGGCTATTACTAACGCCATCAAATCCTAAATTTTGATAAGCCCAGAACACCTCCTCCTTGTGATATGGAATCTGGCGGATCAGATAAAGGCCGAGCATCTGTTCAATTTCTTTGAGATCTTGCGAAGGAAGGTCAACCCGGCGGACCGTAATTTTATTTCGGCTAAGCACCACGGAAACATCCAAATTTTTACCGCATTTATTTTGCTTTAATATCGAGTTTAAAGCCAAAGAAATACTCCTTGGCTCAAGATTGCCTAAAGGCTCAACTGCAACCTTGCGGCCAACACTCACTTTCAAATAGTGTTCCAAGACTTCAATAACTATTTTCGTGCGCATATTCATATTTTAACCAATAATACTATTCATATTAAATATCGGCAGAAGCATAGCAATCACCATTGCCCCGATTATTAAACCCAAAACTAAAATTATTGCCGGTTCAATTAAAGAGCTTAAAGTTTTTAAATCCGAATCGATCTCTGAATCATAAGACTCGGCGATATCCGCTAAGACAATTTCCAATCTCCCGCCTTCCTCACCCACCCGGACCATCTGCACAAAGAAATTCGGGAAAATTTTAAATTTTGACAAAGCATCCGAAAATGGCACTCCTTCAGAAATATCTTTGCGCACCAAATCTAATTGTGAGATATAAATGGGATTACCGATTACCGGCCCAGCATCAACTAAAGCAGAAAGTAAATTTACTCCGCTTTGCAAAAGCAAAGCTAAGCTGCGTGAAAAATTAGCCACTGACTGTTTATAAACAATACCCTTAACAATCGGAATATAGTATTTTAAACGGTTAAATTTGCTTTCTTTGCCTGCCCGCTTAATCTTTAAAACAAAAACAACCGCCGAGATTAAAATAATTATTGCCCACCAGTAACTTTGCAAAAAGTTAGAGATTTTAAGCAAAATTAATGTAGGCATGGGAAGCTGAGCCTGAAAATCATCAAACATCCCCGCCAGGCGCGGAAGAACAAAAGTAAGCATAACAAAAATTGTGCCTGCTCCAACTATACTCATAAATATCGGATAAGCCAAAGCTTGTTTAACTTTCAACTTTAGATCCTCGAGGCGCCGTAAATAAATTAAAAGCTGAATTAAGGCGTCTTTAAGTTTTCCGGTTGACTCACCGGTATGCACGATATTGACATAAAGTGAGGGAAAATATTTTGGATAGTGGCTTAAGCATGTCGAAAACGGAACGCCTTCTTTAATATCCCGAATAATATCTCCAAGTAATATTTTTTCTCCTCCATTATCACAATTTTTCTCTAGAAGCCTTAAAGCACTCAATAACTCTACGCGAGAATTAATTAAATTATAAAGTTTTTGCGTGAATAAAACTAACTGCTTCAAGCCAAATTTTCCGGTTTTTATTTTCGCGCTGCTTTTTAAATTTAGCGCTGCCCTCGCCGGCAAAACAGCTAAAGGCTCAACAGAGATCGGCACCAGGCCTTTGCTCTGAAGATCTTCAAGCACCCCTGCAACATTAACCCCCTGAATTACGCCTTCAACAATTTCATTAAGATTCTTTTTAGCTTTATATTTAAATTCCAACTTTATGCCCCCTGCTCCTCAAAAACCCCGTCATTGCGAGGGCACGTAAGTGCCCGAAGCAATCTCGGTTTGAAATAAAGGGGACGGTTCTATTTTTTTATCGACAGGTTCTATAAAAAATAGAACCGTCCCCTTTATTTATTCCAATTCTACCACGCGTAAAATTTCTTCTTTGGTCGTTAACCCCTGCTCAACCAAATGCATTCCGTTTTCCATAAGTGTGCGCATTCCTTTTTCGCGTGCCTTAGCTTTAATCTCCTGCGCGCTTTTATGTTCAATAATTAAATTCCGCATATCATCATCAATCTTCATAATCTCATAAATCGGCCGGCGGCCTTTAAATCCTGTTTCACTGCAAGCTTCGCATCCTTTACCAAGGCATTGCGGACAAAGCAAGCGCACTAAACGCTGAGCGATAATTACTTCAACCGAAGAAGCTAATAAATAAGGCTGGATCCCCATATCCATCAGCCGGGCAATTCCGGTGGCAGAATCATTAGTGTGCAGAGTAGAAAAAACTAAATGACCGGTTAACGAAGAACGAATCGCCAGATCCGCGGTTTCCGAATCGCGGATTTCCCCGACCATCATGATATCCGGATCATGGCGCAGGACACTTCTTAAAGCATTGGCAAAAGTAAGGCCGACTTTAGGGTTAACCTGAATCTGAGTTATTCCTTCAATAGCATACTCAACCGGATCTTCAATACTGACGATCTTCACCTCTTTACGATTCAACCGGCTCAAACAAGTATAAAGCGTGGTTGTCTTGCCGCTTCCGGTCGGGCCGGTAATTAAAAT
Source organism: Candidatus Omnitrophota bacterium (assembly GCA_022013085.1). GTDB lineage: Bacteria > Omnitrophota > Gorgyraeia > Gygaellales > Profunditerraquicolaceae > UBA6249. The sequence continues at coordinate 8,266 of JAKLQX010000060.1, forward strand.
AATCCCGTGCGGTTTTGTTAAAAGCTTATTAATCGTTTCTAAATCCTGGGGCAGGAATCCGATTGTATCTAAATCTAACAACACCTGTGAAGGCAAAATTCGGATAACCACATTCTCTCCAAAATACCCCTGGAGAATAGAAACCCTCAAATCCACTTCTTGCCCGTCGAGAAGCCGAACCTTAGCCCGGCCATCCTGCGGGATACGATGCTCCACTACATCCAAATGGCACATAATTTTAACGCGCGAAACAATCGCCGGCTCAATATAATAAGCATCTTGAGGCATTTTCATTTCCCGCAAAACTCCGTCAATGCGGTAACGCAAAACCACCTTATTCACATAAATCTCAATATGGATATCCGTTGCCCGCATCTTGATTGCTTCAGTAATAACCTGATTAACCAACTTTATTACCGATGCCTCATCGACATTTTTTTCAATGTCTTCAACGGACTCATCTTTAGTTAATTTAATCCCCGCGCTCGCCTTGCCTTCCATAATCTTATCTACTGTCCCGGCCACTGCCCCGTAATATTTATGGATCGCGCTCTCCACTTCATGCCGGCTAGTGATAACCCGGGCAACTTGAAATCCTAAATTTATTTTTATATTTTCAGCCAACCAAACATCCATGGGATTATAGACTGCAACTGTAAGTATCTGGCCCTCTAAATTAATCGGCATAAATCCATAATGCTGAACAAATTTCGCCGGCACTGCCTTAACCGCATCAGTTGATATGTGCAATTCTTTTAAATGCAGATGAAAAGGCAAATTAAACTGCTCGGCAAGAACTTTTAAGAGGTCGTTTTCTTTAATTATCCCCTGGCTAACTAAAATTTTCCCCAACATATCCCCATTATCCGAGGAATCTTTCAACGCCTCATTAACCTCCTGCTGCGTAGCCAAACTCTTTTTCACCAACAACTCTCCCAGCAATTTCGTCAACATTAGTCGATCTCCAGCTTGCCAATAGAATACAAACGGGATTCTTCCAGTTTATCCGCTTGGCCCTGCACAATTTTTTCACAACCGCTGATCGTGTCTTCTAACTCAACATAAACTCCGGGTTTATTGGTATAATCCTCAGCCGTAAAAAATGGTTGAGCTAAGAAAAATTGTAATTTTCTGGCGCGGTCAAAAATAATTCTTTCCTCCGGAGAAAGCTCCTCTTTTCCGATAATCGAAACAATGCGCTCTAATTCATCGTAACGCCGAAAGTGCCTGATTACCTCCTGGGCAACATTAAAATGGTGCCGGCCGACTATTGCCGCATTTAAAGAGTTCGCCGAAGACAATAACGGATCAATTGCCGGATAAAGGCCGCGCTGGACCAGGCTGCGTGAAAGAACAATCAAGCTATCCATATGCGCGAAAATAGCCACAACTGCCGGATCAGATAAATCATCCGCCGGCACGTAAACTGCCTCAATCGCTGTGATACTTGCTCCTTTTTCCGAATGGATTCTTTCATGCAACTGGCTAACCTCACTGGTTAAAGTCGACTGATATCCGCCTTCCGAAGGAATTCTTCCTAAAAGAGTCGAAAGTTCGCTTCCCGCTTGAACAAAACGAAAAACATTATCCATAAAAAATAAAACGTCTTTACATTGTGACAATAAATATTCCGCCAAAGCCACTGCCGAATTAGCGGCTTCAAAACGCATACCAGGTGATTCATTCATCTGCCCAAAAATTAAAATTGAACGCTTCAATAAATCCGCGCGCTCGAATTCATAATAAAGCTCATTTCCTTCACGAATACGCTCACCGACTCCGGCAAAAATACAAGTCCCGCTTTGATAAGTAATAATATTATGAATAATCTCTAAGATTAAGATTGTTTTACCGCAGGCAGCTCCTCCGAGAAGGCCGCTTTTAGAACCTTTAACCAGAGGGAACAAAAGATCAATCATCTTAATTCCGGTTTGGATAATCTCAACTTTACTTTCCTTTTCAGGCTTAACCTCAAGCTTGGAATGCGCGACCCTATTGGTAATCGGAATAGCGTTATTTAAATCAAACCCCTCTTTGTGATCCACCGGCCTCATCATCGCGTTTAAAACTCGGCCGTAGAGAGCCTCAATATCGCGCGGAATCACCAACCCCTGCTTCTCCTGGCTAACCGGCATATTTCTGCCCACGCCATAAGTAAACCCCAAAGCAATGCACCGGCAAACATTATTCGTGCGGTGTTCAACGACATTCAAAAGCACCTCTTTAGCCAGATTACCCAAAACTTTAAGTAAAGCCTTAATCTCCGGCAATTCAGCGTCATAAGGAAATTGCACATCCACTACTGAGCCATAAACCCCAATTACTTTTCCTAATTTTTCTTTTGTCGTCGTCATTCTTTATCCATATTTTGCTATCTTCCCTACCCCACCCCTACCCCCTCCCGCAAGGGGAGGGGAATTACCCTTTATACTTGCTCCGCCGTTCCCTCCCACAAAGAGAGGAGAATTACCCTTTATACTTCTCCGCCGTTCCCTCCCCCTTGTAGGAGAGATTCTCCTGTAAAGTTCCCTCCCCCTTGTGGGGAGGGCTAGGGAGGGGGGATTAATTAATTATTCCTTCTCGCCAACCGCGCCGCGGAAAGCTCGCGAATTGATTTATCCGAAAGCGCGTGTAAATATTTAAAATACTCTAACTGTAACCGCTGATTAATCTTG
>JAKLQX010000061.1 GCA_022013085.1 Candidatus Omnitrophota bacterium
CCAAGTAAATCCACATCTACCTCAATAGCGTCCTCTAGGAATTTGTCTATTAATATAGGATGCTCGCCAGAAACCTCTGCGGCTTCCTTAATGAATCTTTCCAGCAACCCTTCATCGTAAACAATCTCCATTGCCCTGCCGCCTAAAACATAAGAAGGCCTAACTAACACAGGATAGCCAATAACGTTCGCCACCTTTTTAGCCTCTTCAAAAGTAAAAGCTGTCCCGCTATTTGGTTGCAGCAGCCCTAACTTATCAATCATCTGCTTAAAACGCTTACGATCTTCAGCAATATCAATATTTTCTGCGCTAGTGCCTAAAATATTTACTCCAGCTTTACGCAAGGCCACAGCCAAATTAATAGGAGTTTGGCCGCCAAACTGTACAATAACACCAAGTGGCTTTTCTACCTCAATAATATTCATGATATCTTCAAAAGTAAGCGGTTCAAAATAAAGCCTATCAGAAGTATCATAATCAGTGGAAACTGTCTCTGGATTACAATTTACCATAATACTATCTACGCCCTCTTCCTTTAAGGCATATGCCGCATGACAACAGCAATAATCAAACTCAATACCTTGCCCAATCCTATTTGGGCCACCACCTAAAATCACTACTTTTTTCTTATTACTGGTCCTACTTTCATCTTTGGTCTCCTGCGTAGAGTAGAAATACGGTTGTTTAGCATTAAACTCACCAGCGCAAGTATCTACTAATTTATATGCTGGCTTGGTATTATTTTTTTTGCGCAGCTGTCTCACTTTAGCCTCCTTGGCATTCAATAAAAAAGCAAGCTGTACATCAGAAAAACCATCTGCCTTTGCTTGCGCTAATAATTCTAATGGTATATTTGGCTCATCTTCTTGAGTTTTATTTTTATATTTTTTAATTTGCTCTTCTAATTCCACCAGTTGTTTCATATTATCAATAAACCAGCGGTCAATGCGGCTTAGGTCATAAATCTCATCTGTACTTAGGCCGGCCTTTAATGCATAACGTATATAAAAAAGCCTTTCATCATTAGGGATGCTAACCTTATCTTTAATTTGCTTAAGCAAAATGCTCCCGGGATTTTCCAGCATAGCATCGGTAATCTTATCCCTACCATCCGCACCAAAACCAAAACGTTTAATTTCCAGAGAACGTATCCCTTTTTGCATTGCCTCTTTAAAATTTCTGCCAATAGACATTGCCTCGCCTACAGCCTTCATAGAAGTATTCAGCAGGCGTTCTGCAAGCGGAAATTTCTCGAAAGTAAACCTGCAGATTTTAAATACGCAATAATCCACTGTCGGCTCAAAAAAGGATGTGGTTTTACTCGTAACTTGATTCATTACTTCGGGCAAAGTCAATCCTACTGCTAATTTTGTCGCTATCCTGGCAATAGGAAAACCTGTGGCCTTAGAAGCTAAAGCTGAAGAACGCGAAAGCCGCGGGTTAACTTCAATAATTACAATTTTGCCATTATCCGGATTCTGGCCAAACTGAATATTTGCTCCCCCTCCAGAGATACCAATCCTACGGATAATCTTTTTACACAAATTAACAAAATTAGTATACTCCTCGGCAGTCAAACTCTGCGCCGGGGCAACAACAATACTATCTCCCGTATGCACACCCATAGGATCAACATTTTCCATGGAAGTAATTATAATTACATTGTCCGCGCAGTCGCGCATTACTTCAAATTCAATCTCTTTCCAGCCCAAAACTGACTGCTCTACTAAAATTTGATGCACTGGGCTTATCTCTAAACCTTTTGCTAAAAATTTCTCCAGTTCTTCATGGTTATACGCAATAGATCCACCACTACCGCCCAAAGTATATGCCGGGCGTAAAATTAAAGGGAATCCAATCTGTAAACCAATTTTCATCCCCTCTTTAACAGATCTGGCAATTCCACTTTTCGGCATATCTATACCGATCTCTTGCATGGCTTTCTTAAAAAGCTCCCTATCTTCTGCGCAAGAGATAGCTTCTACAGAAGCGCCAATGGATTCAACTTTGTATTTTTTAAGTATTCCTTGTTTCATCAAAAAGAAAGCTAAATTCAATCCTGTTTGGCCGCCGAGTGTAGGTAAAATCGCATCCGGCCTTTCTTTGGCAATTATTTTTGTAAGCACTTCTAAAGTTAACGGCTCTATATAGGTAACATCGGCCATACCCGGATCAGTCATGATCGTTGCCGGATTAGAGTTTACAAGAATGGTAAAATATCCTTCCTCTCTTAGCGCTTTGCAGGCCTGAGAACCGGAATAATCAAATTCGCACGCTTGACCAATAACTATTGGCCCTGAACCAATCATTAAAACCTTCTTAATATCTTTTCTTCTTGGCATATTTATCTCCCTGCCTGCCGGTAGGCAGGCTTTAGCATTTTGTTGAATTTATTTAGTATCTGATTAACTTGGCCAAACCCCGCAGTTACAGGATTATATTGCACACCGATAAGTTTTAATCTTTTACTTTCTACTTCTTCAACTGTGTGGTCATTTAAATTATAAGCTGTAACTTTTATCTCTTTGATTTTACGTAATGCATCATACTCAATGACGTACCCATGATTCTGAGAGGTAATCTCTCCCTTAAAAGTACCTGCTCTGGCCAATGGATAGTTTACTCCGCGATGGCCAAGTTTTAAACGGGTTAATTTTGCACCTAACGCAGTGGCTATTACTTGCCACCCTGCAACAACTCCTAATATAGGTAATTTACCAATGAGCGGTTTTAAATTTTCCCCTACCTCTGCTAACCCCGGATCATTTTCCGGGCCATTTGATATAACTAGCCCTTTTGGCTTAAGAGATAAAATTTGTTTTGCAGTAGTATTATAAGGAAGTATGTTTACAGAAAAACCCAATGACTCTAACTGTTTAAGCAAGCTAGCAGTTACTCCCAGATCTAAAACTACTATTTTCTTACCCAACCCTAAAACCTTCTGCTTTTTTACCGATACATCCGGCAAATAAGTTTGCGCAGGTTGTTTTTTAATTTTATTTAATTTCTCCAGGAGTTTTTTTGGATCAAGTTCATTAGTTGAGATCATTCCATACAAAGGCCCTTTTTCCCTTAAATGCACAGCTAGGGTACGCGTATCTAAATTGTAAATCCCTAAAGTATTCTGGATTTTAAGAAAATCTTCTAAACTACCCCTAGCTTGCCAATTAGAGTAAATCCGGCTCATTTCTTTCATTATTAAACCACTTACCCAAACTTTGCCAGATTCATTAAATTTGGGAGCAACTCCATAATTTCCAATAAGAGGATACGTAAATATAAGAATTTTACCGGCATTAGCCGGATCAGTAAGCATCTCTTGATAACCTACTACTGCGGTGTTTAAAATCAACTCCCCAAAACGCTCCCCCTCTAAAACACTTTCTCCTTGAAAACACTTCCCGTCTTCGGCAACCAAAATAGCTTTCATTATTTACCTCTCCTGTAAATTTGCTTGTTTGTTTTTATGGTATTTATACTCCACTCTATCCCTAATAATCAGACTTTACTACCACTTTACCCAATATACCTGCTAAATTTGAGTATATTCACTCCACTTTAGCTCATATTCTTAAGACTGTTGCGAATATTATTTTTGTCATCCTGAGGGAGGCCGACGACCGACCGAAGGATCTCATTAGTGTCAAGATTCTTCGCTACGCCCTTCGGGCTACGCTCAGAATGACTCAAATTTATATTTCATAACAGCCCTTCTATTTATACTGCCCCTGACAGGAGTCGAACCTGTACCACTAGCTTCGGAGGCTAATGCCCTATCCGTTGGGCCACAGGGGCAAATAATTTAATTTAACAGCTAATGCGCCCTGCCTGCCGGCAGGTAGGTACAGGGGCGTTTCAATTACACTCAATATCCCTACCCTGAGCTTGTCGAAGGGCAGGGGGCGTTTCAATTACACTTAATATCCCTACCCTGAGCTTGTCGAAGGGCAGGGGCGTATCTAAAATAAACTTAACTGCTGCTCACTTTGCTTCGGCTTATCTCCGAATATAGAAATTGTACCATACTCACCATCGTAACCTGGACGAATATCAACTTTTCCCTGGCGCACGCGCAAAACCCCTTCAGCCAACTTTGCCGGTAAACCTTTAAGCAACTCTTCTTTTGAGGCTTTAAGCAATATATCAAATTCTGTTCCGAATTTTGCCAGATAACCACGATACTCCCTTACTACGCTTAGCGAAGCCTTACCTACGCCTTTTACTTCAGCAACTATTTCATCAAAAGGAATTAAGTTCTTGAAGGGAATCGAGTTTTCCGGCTCAAACCCTTCCTCGCGATCAGCAAGTTTTTCTACCCTGTTTACAACGCCTATAGTTACAGGTTTACCGCACTTAGGGCACTTACCATTATGCTGCCTTGTTTCTTTAGGCGCCCAACGCACCCCACAAAGACGATGGCCATCATAATGATATTTACCTTCTTCAGGAAAAAACTCTAGAGTGTATAAAAATCTTTTTTTATCTTTTATTTTTAAGACTTCACAGATAGTTTTATAATTTAATTCGCAGTCAAAAACATTGCCCTCCCGGCCAATTTTTTGCGGTGAATGCGCATCACTGTTGGAAATTAAGGTAAATTTATCTAAAGCGCTTAAGCGCCAATTCATTGCTGGATCGCTACTAAGCCCAGTCTCCAAGGCGAATATTTTTGAGGTTTGCTCTTCAAAACAATCTTCAATCCTGTCAAATCCAGACATCGACCCAAAAAGGCTAAACCAAGGTGTCCAAATATGCCCCGGGACAATCATGCAATTCTCATCGATATCAAATACAATCCGCGCAAGCTCCGCGGCCGCCAGGCCAATGATCGGCCGGCCATCGCTAGCTAAATTTGCACCCCGGCGAGAAAGAGCATTATTAATCTTGTCTACAACGGCAAAAGAAGGAGCAAAAATAAGATTGTGAATACGATACCCCTTGCCCCCCTTAGAATAAATGCTGCTTACCTCAACAGTGAGCATAAAATATATGCCGCCGTGAATAAATAAGCCGTTTCCACAATCCTCCAAAGTATGCTTTAACTCTTCTAACCACAAATGATGTGTAAAATCACCTGTGCCCATAAGCGTAATCCCTTTTAATTTAGCCCAAAGAGCTAAATTCTTAACATCCATATCACGGCTGGTGGCGCGCGAGTATTTAGAGTGAATATGAAAATCTGCGATAAATTCCATGTTTATCTTTTATAAACTACCTTACCGTTATAAATTGTATATTCAACTGATCCTTTTACATTTTTTCCTATAAACGGGGAGTTCTTGGATTTTGAAACAATGCTCTTTTTCTCCAGGATAAATTCCTTATCAGCATCGACAATAATTATATCCGCGTCAGCGCCAACACTCAACGTGCCTTTATCAATACCTAAAATCTTGGCTGGACTTACCGCTAACTTTTCAAACAATTCCAGCCAGGTTAATATTTTTTTATCAATTAATTCCATAATGCTTACGGCTAATCCAGACTCCAGCCCAATCTTTCCAAATTCCGCGCGGTCAAACTCAATATCTTTTTCGTTTTCCGTGTGAGGAGCATGATCCGAAGCAATTACGTCTATGCTTCCGTCCTTAAGCCCTGCTTTTATTGCGGCCACGTCTTCTTTAGCTCTTAAGGGCGGATTAATTTTCATATTTGTGTCGTAATCAACGATATCTTCTTCTGACAAAGCAAAATAATGCGGAGCAGTTTCACAGGTAACTTTAATTCCTTTTTTCTTGGCGTTAGCAATGATTTCTACCGACTCCTTACAGCTTACGTGGGCAATATGTACGCAAGCGCCAACTTTTTCTGCTAATTCGATATCCCGCGCTACTCTAGTATACTCTGATGCGTTAGATATCCCGCGTAACCCCAGGCGTGTTGAATGAAATCCTAAATTCATTACTCCTCTGCCTGAGATTTTTTTATCCTCAGAGTGACAAATTGTCAGAAGCTTATTCTGCTTTGCTTTCTTAAGTGCCTCTAACATTAAACTATCATTATCTACGGAACAACCGTCATCAGATATAGCGCAAACTCCGCTTTGTTTTAATCCTGAAATATCGCTTAATTCTTTACCCAGGCGTTCTTTAGTAATTGTCCCGCAGGTAAGCACATTAATTAAAGCATTTTTATTAATTATTCCTTTTAATAATTCGAGGCTCTCTACGCAATCCATCGCCGGATTAGTATTAGGCATAGCTAAAACAGTAGTCACCCCGCCTTTAGCTGCAGCCATGGTTGCAGTGGCCACTGTTTCTTTGTCTTCTCTGCCGGGTTGACGAAGATGTACATGCATATCAATAATTCCTGGAGCGACAATTTTATTCGTAGCATCAATTATTGAATCTGATCGCACTTTTATATTTTTAGCCACTTTAGATATCAAGTTACCCTCGATCAAAATATCAAAAATCGCGTCAATCTTATTAACCGGATCAATTACTCTGCCGCCTTTAATCAATATACTCATTTTTTTACTTCCCCTGCTTGCGCCACCAAAAATAAAACCGCCATTCTTACGGCGATGCCATTAGTTACCTGCTCTAAAATTACTGAATTCGCCCCGTCTGCTACTTCGCTGGACATCTCCACTCCGCGATTAATCGGTCCGGGATGCATAACGATTATATTTTTCTTAGCCTTAGCTAATCTTTCTTCAGTAATACCGAATCTTTGATAATAATCCAGCTGCTCAGGAAATGCCGCGCCTTCATCGCGTTCAAATTGCATCCTTAAAACATTTACTGCATCAGCATTTTCTAGGGCTTGATCAATATTGCTTGTTACCTTGACTCCGGTTTTTTCTATCCCTACCGGAAGCAAAATCTCCGGAGCGCATAGCGTAACCTGCGCGCCTAATTTAGTTAACCCCCAAATATTTGAACGCGCAACCCGGGAATGCGCAATATCGCCTACAATAGCAACATTTAAACCTTTAATTTTACCGAGCTTTTCTTTTAAAGTAAACATGTCTAGAAGCGCTTGCGTCGGATGCTCATGCCAACCGTCTCCAGCATTCACGACGCTGATATCTAAAGCACGGGCCAACATATTTGCCGCGCCTGAGTAATTATGCCGCATAATAATTATATCCGCCTTAAGCGCCTGAATGTTCTTGCCGGTATCAATCAGCGTCTCCCCTTTGCGCACGCTTGAGGTTTCTGTGGCAATATTAATTACATCAGCAGAAAGCCTTTTGGCTGCTACTTCAAAAGATACACGGGTACGCGTGGATGGTTCATAGAATAGATTAACTGCAGTTTTACCGCGTAAAGCGGGAACTTTTTTAATCTCCCGCGTAGAAATCTCTTTAAAAGATTCCGCGGTATCTAAAATTAGCTCAATTTCTTCTTGCGTTAAATACTCCAGGCCCAGGAGATCCTTTTTTGTCCAAACCATTATTCTTTCTCCGCAATTAATACTTCATCAGAGCCATCAGATTCTTGCAAATGTACTTCCACAGATTCTTTTTTAGAAGTAGGAATATTTTTGCCTACAAAATCCGCCCGAATAGGCAGCTCGCGATGGCCTCGATCAATTAAAACTGCCAACTGTATGGACTTAGGCCGCCCAAAATCAATTAAAGCATCTAAAGCCGCTCTGATTGTACGGCCCGTATAAAGCACATCGTCAACCAACACCAGATTTTTATTATTAATATCAAAATCTATCTCTGTCTTACGCACCAAAGGTTGGCCGCTAGCTAAAGCCAGATCATCACGATAAAGCGTGATATCCAATGCCCCAGTTACAATCTCCGAGCCTTCGATCTTCTTAATACACTCTGCCAAACGCAGGGCAATGTGTACCCCGCGGTTCCTAATGCCTATAACGCATAACTCTGTAGTTCCCTTATTTTTCTCAATAATTTCATGAGCAATGCGCATGATTGCGCGGTTAATACCTTCCTGATCTAGTATTTTAGCTTTTTCTTTCATTTATGCCCTCAAAAAAAATACCCCTGGCTGTTTGTGCCAAGGGTTCATGATTTTTGCCGCTATATTTTTCATTTTATTTACCTTGCCAGCTTCACAGAGCCGAGCTTAAAGGTGCATTTTATTAATATAAGCATATCACAAGCTCATTCTTTGTCAAGCTTAAATTATTACTACAAATTCACCGCGGGGCTTGCTTTTAATTAGCCTTTCTTGAATAATTTTAGGGCTGCCGCGGAGAATTTCTTCAAATTTCTTGGTTAATTCCCTAGCCACCACAATTTCTCTCTCCTCGAAAACTGCATCTATATCCTCTAAAGTAGCTAAAATTCTATGGCAGGATTCATAAAAAACCAAGGTGCAATTGAGTTTTTTTAATTTCTCCAATTGATTCTTACGCGCGCCAGTGCGGTTAGGGAAAAACCCGGCAAAATAAAATTCATGAGCCGGTTTTCCAGAAAGCACCAGCGCATTTACAAATGCGGTTGCCCCTGGGATAAAAGTCATTTCCAGATTATTTTTAATCGCCAGATTAATCAAGTTATACCCGGGATCTAAGATTCCAGGAGAGCCAGCATCAGAAACAAGAGCGATATTTTTACCTTCTTTTAATAAACCAATTAAATACTCGCCCTTGGTAAACCTGTTATGCTGAAAAAAACTTGTGGTCGGTGTTGTAATTGCGTAGTGGGTAAGCAGGATTTTAGTATGCCGCGTATCTTCACAGGCAATTAAATCCACGCTTTTTAAAACCTCAATTGCCCTATGCGTGCAGTCTTTTAAATTCCCGATTGGGGTAGCTACGATATATAGCATATTAAGGACAAATGACAAAACACAAAATTTAAAATAAGTTCAAAGCACGAATCCCAAATGACAAAATGTTTGTTTTGGTATTTGACATTGGAATTTGTGATTTATTTTGGATTTTGAATTTTGTCATTTGAATTTACTCAACAGTTACGCTTTTTGCAAGATTTCTCGGCTGGTCTACGTCACAACCGCGTTTTACGGCAATATGGTAGGCTATCAACTGCAGGGGGAAAGCCACTAAAAGAGGAGAGAATAACTCTTCGGCCTTAGGAATATAAATAACTTCCTTAGTTAACTCCATCATTTCTTTGTCCCCTTCGCTTGCAATAGCAATAATTCTTCCGTGCCGGGAGCGGATCTCTTGGATATTAGAGACCATCTTTTCATAAACTTTAGAAGCAGGAGCGATACAAACTACAGCCCGGTACTCATCAATTAAGGCAATGGGCCCATGTTTCATCTCTCCGGCAGCATAGCCTTCAGCAGGAATATAAGAGATTTCTTTCAGCTTAAGCGCACCTTCAAGCGCTGAAGGATAATTAATATTCCTTCCCAAATACAAGAATGAGCCCAGATGCGAATGTTTACGGGCAAGCCGCGCGATATTGTTTTGCTCTTTAAGAATTGATTCCTGCTGCTTTGGAATTTTGCGCAATTCATCCAGGTATTTGCTAATTTTAGCATGAGAAAGAATATTTCTAATACCGGCAAGATAAAAAGCCAATAAATACAGCACGGTTAACTGCGCAGTATAAGCTTTAGTCGAGGCAACCCCGATTTCAGGGCCTGCATGCGTATAAATTATACCATCAGATTCACGGGTTAAAGTTGAACCTAAAACATTGCAAATAGAGAGTACGCTTGCCCCGTGTTTCTTTGCCTCCCTTACCCCGGCCAAAGTATCCGCGGTTTCTCCTGACTGGCTTATAGCCATAACCAGAGTATCCGGCCCGATTAAAAGTTCGCGATACCTGAATTCGCTGGAAACATCTATCTGCGTCGGGATAGAACAAATGGATTCTAAAATATACTTTCCCACTAATCCTGCGTGATACGCAGTCCCGCAGGCGACTATAAAAATATTTTTTATATTTTTAAGCTTGTCTTCAGGAATATTTTGTTCTTCAAAGTTTATCTTTCCGGATTCTTTATCTATCCTTGAGTTTATCAAGCTTTCCAGAATCTTGGGCTGCTCATTGATCTCTTTTAACATAAAATGCTTAAAGCCGTTTTTTTGAGCCTGAGTAATATCCCAATTAACGCGCACGGACTTCTTAATGATCGGGCTGCCTTTAAGATCGGTAATCTTAAAGCTGTCTTTAGTTAAAACCACTACTTCATCTTCATCCAGAAAAACAATATCCCTGGTTGATTCTAAAACCGCGGGCGCATCAGAAGCAAGAAAATTCTCATTCTTACCTAAACCTAAAATTAAAGGGCTGCCGGAACGCGCGCCAACTAGCTTTTCCGGCTCTCTCAATGAAATAACCCCGATGGCGAAAGAACCCACAAGCAGTTTAAGGGCGCAACGCACTGCTTCTTCAAGCGGGATATTTTTATAAAACTTTTCTATTAAATGTACAATTACTTCGGTATCTGTCTGGCTGTGAAATGTATGGCCTTCTTTAATAAGCCGGTTTTTTAGGATTTCAAAATTCTCAATTATCCCATTATGTGCCAAGGCAATCTCGCCTTTACAATCTTGATGCGGATGGGCATTAGGCTGTGTTGGAGCGCCGTGCGTCGCCCAGCGAGTATGAGCTATACCGATAGCACCACTTAACGGTTTACCTTTAATTAATCTGTCTAATGCGTTGATTTTACCGGGAGATTTTCTTAAGGATATGGTATTTTTTTTAGAGTTAATTACGGCTATCCCGCTTGAGTCGTAACCGCGGTATTCCAGCCGCCGTAATCCACTCATCAAAATATCTTGAGCTTCCCTCTCTCCAACATATCCGACTATTCCACACACAATCGCACCTTAAATTTAGTGACCCCAACGGGATTTGAACCCGTGTCGAGAGCTTGAAAAGCTCTTGTCCTAGACCAGGCTAGACGATGGGGTCAAGTCTTTATTCTTCTTCTTCGGCAATTACCGGGGCAACACAAGCAACCCGGTCTTTAGCCTGCAGCTTAATTAAACGTACGCCTTGAGCAGAACGGCCGGTTTCACGTATATCTTTTATAGCACAACGCAAAAATATACCATTCTGAGTAATCACCATAAGTTCGTCGTTATCATTTACACTTTTTAAATTTACTGCCTCGCCATTTTTATCAGTAACCTTAATGTTAATCACGCCTTTGCCACCACGGCTAGTTAAACGATATTCATCTATAGTTGTACGTTTGGCAAAACCTAAACTAGTAACTGTAAGAATAGTGGAATCTTTTTGCGGGACAACCATATCAATAACTTCATCCTTTTTAGCTAGAGATACCGCGCGTACCCCATGTGCGCCTCTACCCATGTCGCGCACATTCTCTTCGGAAAACCGAATAGCTTTACCTTGTCTGGTTCCAATTAACAGCTCCTGCTTGCCATCGGTCATTTCTACGCCGATCAAAGCATCATCCTTATCTAAGGCGATCCCAATAATCCCGCCTTTACGCGGATTACCATAAGCGTCTAATTTAGTTTTCTTAATTTGCCCGAGCTTAGTCACCATTACCAAATATTTATCCGGTGAAAAATCTTTAACCGGAATAGTAGAACTAATTTTCGCTACCTGCTCCATCTGCACCAAATTCACAATAGCCTTGCCCTTAGAAACACGGCTGGCTTGGGGTATTTCATAAACCTTTAACCAGTGCACCTGCCCCTTATCTGTAAAAATCAAAAGGAAATCTTTGGTAGAAGCTACAAAAAGATGCTCGCTAAAATCTTCCTCTTTTAAATCCGCGCCGGTTGCCCCTGTGCCCCCGCGTTTTTGTTTACGGTATGCGCTTACTGGCAAACGTTTAATGTAACCACCATGACTAATTGTCACCACTACATCCTCTTCAGCAATAAAATCTTCAACCTCCAGCTCTTCTGCTTCGCCTACTATATCTGTACGCCTTTGGTCCCCATATTTTTTCTTTAAATTCTCCAGTTCTTCCTTAATGATCCCTTCAATTTTTTTCTCCGAACCTAAAATCGCCCGGCAGATTTCAATTTTCTTTAAAAGCTCAGCATACTCCGCATCAAGTTTATCGCGCTCAAGAGCAGTTAAGCGCTGCAGCTGCATTTCAAGAATTGCCTGCGACTGCAACTCCGAAAGCTCGAACTCCTTCATTAAGTTTATTTTAGCCGCTTCAACGGATTTAGAGGTTTTAATTACTTTAATAATACGATCAATAAACTTAAGCGCTATCTTTAAGCCTTCTAAAATATGCGCGCGCCTTAAAGCCTTATCTAATTCAAACTGGGTGCGCCGGCGGAGAACAATCTTGCGGTGTTCAATATAACAATCTAAAACCTGACGTAAATTTAATACCTTGGGCCGGTTATCCACCAAAGCCAGCATAATAATGCCAAATGTAGTTTCCAGTTGGGTATGTTTAAAAAGCTGATTTAAAACAATCTGAGATTCGATATCCCGCTTGAGTTCAACCACAATGCGCATACCATCTTTATCAGATTCATCGCGGATATCAGATATGCCTTCAATTTTTTTATCATCAACCAAAGCTGCGATAGCTTCAATAACTCCGGATTTCTGTACCTGATAAGGAATTTCAGTAATAATAATTAAATCTTTGCCATTCTTTTGATGTTCTACGGTTGCCCGGGAACGAATAAGCAACTTACCTCTTCCAGTAGTATACGCATCTTTAATCCCTGCCTTGCCGCAGATTAATCCTCCAGTAGGAAAATCTGGCCCCTTAATATAGCGCATCAGATCCTTAATTTCTGCCTCGGGGTGATCAAGCAGATAAATAATGGCATCACATACTTCATTTAAATTATGCGGCGGTATATTAGTGGCCATGCCCACGGCAATACCGCTTGAGCCGTTAACCAGAAGATTGGGCAGCGCGGCCGGCAATAAAAGCGGCTCTTTTAATGAAGCGTCGAAGTTCGGCCCGAAATTAACAGTATCTTTCTCGATATCTACAAGCATCTCGTCGGAAATCGCGGCGAGCCGCGCTTCAACATATCTCATCGCGGCCGGACTATCCCCATCTACGCTGCCCACATTGCCTTGGCCTTCCACTAAAGGATAGCGCAATGAAAAATCTTGAGCCATTCTTATTAAAGCATCATATACAGCTATATCCCCATGAGGATGGTATTTACCAAGACAGTTATGCGACATCATACCGTTTGCAACAAATTCGTGCTCTTTATCTACCTGAATATCATATGTCTTCTCGGTTGGCGCAACAGTAATTGATTCTATCTTCAGAAAAGATATGCGGTTTTTAATAACAGACTCTATGAAAACACCTAAAGACGAATCAACTTTCTTTAACTTATCTAGTATGCCCCAATTAATAATCTGAGCTATCCTTAACGGCTTTTCCTGTAAATTTGCGGCGTATCTAATTTTGCAACCTGCTTCATACTTTACGCCCATCCTAAATTTATTACCTTCCGAATCCTTGTACCAACCTCCCCCTAAATGCAACCTACTTAATTCGTCAAAAATTATCTCTCCAGCAAAAGGTATAATATCGAGGTCTGACCAACAATCTCTTTGTTTACGGCTAAGCATATTTATCAATTTAGCGCGTTTATCTTTATCTGCTAAATCTAAATTAGGCGTTAAAGATAAAGCGTGACGCCCTCGGAATTCCAAACTGTGTAATTCATAATTACCCCTAACGTTTCTGCCGTTCAGAATATGTGTGGGTTTTGGTTGTTCAGCGTACCTGTAGCTTAGGATATTCTGATGCTGCAGCAACAATTGTAATTTATTGATTAATGAAGCTGATACAGAGCCATAGTGTATGACATTTCTATTGCAGTGTATGCTGCCATCGCCATCAATTAAGCCAGAAAATAAAGCAAAAATTGCCTTGGCAGGAGAAATAAATATTTGGTTAGGAATCGTTTTGGTGTACGCCCCTACGCCTTCTAAATTAAATACCTCGGACAATAATCTATTGATTTTTATCCGGTTGATACGGATTTGATACCCAACATTTTTAAAGGAGCCTTTTCCAGAGGTATATGTGTAATTAATAGTCTCGATTGAAGAATGATAATCAAACTCGGTTTTTAAGATAGCGTAGATTCGCTTGATTACCTCTTTGGCGTTTGAGTAAAAACAAATCCTGCCGCTAGCTTTTTCAATCCACCCATCCGATAAAAACAAGCCAAGCATGTAAGCAATGTTTTCATTGAGATAAACAACGCGGTTTTTGCAAACGCCTAGTTGGACAAACTGCTGTATTGCGGGATAATCGCATTTAGCAACGATATAATCCTGGTTGGTTAATTGGCTGGCTTCCTTCCAACAGTATGTTAAATCAGAACCCAGTACTTTAAATTTTTGCGTAGGAGTAACGGTATTACTAGTGCCATTTTCAAGAGTTATCTTTAAAAGCGGCTTTGCCGGCATCTCATAAAGTTTAGTTACTCTATGTGCACCACTTTGCGTAAATACAATATCCCCGGATGCAACTTCTTGAATGGGCAATAATCCTTTCTTGGTCAACACAAGTGTGTCTTTTACAAAACATTCTCCGACGATACGCGCTGCTTTTTTAAAAGGCTTGGAATGATCAAGATTAAGATCCTGCATAGCATAGAGTATTCTTCTGTGCACAGGCTTTAATCCGTCGCGCACATCAGGCAAAGCACGGCCAACAATTACGCTCATCGCGTAATTCAGATAAGAATCTTTTACCTCATCCTCGATATAAACCGGAATTATTTTTTCGTTGCGAGTATACATATTTTATTCCTGTTTTAGAGCCCAAACTTAAAACTGTTTCATTCTTCGGATTAATTCCCAATTACCAAGATCCAATGACGAAGGAATTCCCAAGTTCCAAACCCCAATTTGAATATTGGAACATTGGTATTTCATTCGGATTTGGGATTTGGGATTTGGGATTTGGCCATTTTTAACTTCGTCTTTAGTTTTAAATGTCTAGGTTCTTCACCTGGTGCGCGTAATCTTCTATAAATTGACGCCGCGGCTCAACCTGGTCACCCATTAAAACCGTAAACATCTTATCCGCCGCAACCGCATCCTCTAATTTCACCTGTAAAATCGTCCGTTTTTCCGGATCCATAGTCGTATCCCAAAGCTGACGTGGATTCATTTCACCTAAACCCTTATACCTTTGTATATGCATTCCTTTAGCAGCCACTTCTTTAATATATGCCAACAGTTCTCTCAAACTATAAACCTCTTTAGCGTCATCATCATTAGTAATGCGGTAAACGGCTTTTATTTTTTTATCTGATTCCTTAATCACCCCGCTTTTCGGGATAATAATGTTACTAAAATAGCTTTCGATCTCAAGCCCAAGTTTTTCAATCTTAGCTACTACCTCTTCAACCTCTTGAGATTCAAAGAGCTGTAAAACATCATGTTCTAGCTCTTTACCTTCTTTTTCAGTGAGAGCAGCAAGCTCTTTATCAGAATACAAAAAAAGGTCTTTCTCATCCACTTTTACCCTATAAACTGGCATTTTTTTGGTCTTTGGGTGCCTAAAACTAAGATAATCTACAAAATTTACTCCCTTTTTCTCTAAATACCGGCCTAGCTTATCCAATTCAACCAATAAAGTTAAAAGTTCTTTAAACTGATTATCCGTAAAGGTTTGCTTGTCTTTGACGCGCAATAACTTATGGCCTTCGCGGCCTAAATCTAAAAGCAGCTCATCCATCTGCTTCTCGGTTTGGATATATTCTTCGCGCTGGCCTCTTTTAATTTTATAAAGTGGAGGCTGAGTAATATAGACATGCCCTGCTTCCACTAGCTTAGGCATTTGACGGTAGAGTAAAGTTAAAAGTAAAGTACGGATATGCGAACCATCAATATCCGCATCTGCCATAAGCATTAATTTATGGTATCTTAATTTACTCAGGTCAAACTCTTCTCCAATACCAGTACCTAACGCAGTAATGATCGTGCGGATCTCTTCATTAGATAAAATTTTATCTAAACGTGATTTCTCTACATTTAGAATCTTACCCTTAATTGGGAGTATTGCCTGAAATCTTCTATCTCGGCCCTGTTTTGCCGAGCCTCCGGCGGAATCGCCCTCGACAATATACAATTCGCATAGCGCAGCATCGCGTTCCGAGCAATCCGCTAATTTACCGGGCAGGCCCGCTCCTTCAAGCGCGCCTTTTCTACGGGTTAGCTCTCGCGCCTTACGCGCAGCTTCGCGCGCCCGAGAAGCTACAATTACTTTATCAATAATTTTATTAGCAACAGAAGGATTTTCTTCAAAATAACTTGCAAGCGCATCCAAACTCGCTGATGCAACTAGGCCTTCTACTTCAGAGTTACCCAGCTTAGTTTTAGTTTGTCCTTCAAATTGCGGATTAGGAACCTTTACGCTAATTACCGCGGTCAGCCCTTCGCGCGCATCATCTCCAGTAATCGCGATATCATCTTTCAATAAATTTTTAGATTTGGCATACTGATTAATCGCCCGGGTGAGCGCTGATTTAAAACCGGATAAATGCGTGCCACCTTCAATGGTATTGATATTATTAGCAAAAGAGAACATTATCTCTGCATAACCATCATTATATTGCAGCGCAACTTCCACGTTAATATCATCCTGATTTTTTTCAAAATAAACTACTTTGTTATGCAACGGGTTCTTATTCTTATTAAGGTATTCCACAAACGAAACAATCCCACCGGAAAATTCAAAGATCGATTCTTTATCTGAACGCTCATCAGCCAATTTAATTTTTAACCCTTTATTTAAAAAGGCAAGTTCTCGCAAACGCTGGCTTAATAGATCATAGGAATACTCCGTTTTAGTAAAAATGCTCTTGTCCGGCTTAAAGGTAATTTTCGTCCCAGTGGAATTACTTTTGCCAATAACTGTAAGCTTAGAAACAGTTTTGCCCCGCTCATAACGCTGATGATAGATCTTGCCATCACGCTTTACCTCTACTTCCAACCAATCAGAAAGCGCATTAACACAGCTAACCCCTACGCCATGCAAACCACCAGAAACCTTATAAGAACGGTGATCAAATTTACCTCCGGCATGTAGAGTAGTTAAAGCAACTTCTACCGCAGGCTTTTTTTCCGTTTTATGCATATCCACCGGAATGCCGCGCCCATTATCAATTACCTCTACGCTATTATCAGCATGCACCCCAACTGCAATAAAGTTGCAAAATCCTGCTAAGCTTTCATCTACGCTATTATCAACAACCTCATAAACTAAATGGTGCAGCCCGCGCGTTGAAGTATCCCCGATATACATCGCCGGCCTAAGCCTTACTGCCTCAATGCCTTCTAAAACCTGGATACTCGTAGCATCGTAAACCTTGGCTTTTTCTACCGATTTTAAATTATTTTTTATCTCTCTTTGCGCTTTTTTCATTTACATTTCCCCAATACGTAAATTAATATTTTTGACCGCAGGAGCTTCTTTTTGTAATATCTTCAGTAGCTCTTCTTTCTTCAGGCTTAAAATATATAACCACACGGAAGAATCTACGTTTAAACTAAGCACGCCCTTACTGAAATATTTAACTTTTATATGCTGCAACTCTTTCTTTGTCAAGGCTTTTTTTAACCACTGCTCAGGGCCAGCGTCCAGACAACCTGTTTTTTTATGCGACAGGCCGAGCATAAGCGCATCTAATGTATTTTTCAAAGGCTCCATAGTATTAGAGTAGGGCAGGTTTACCTACCTGCCAGTAGGCAGGAATCCGCCCTACTATTTCGCTAACTAAGCCGCATAGGTAAAACTATATACACATACCCGCTAATGCGGATCACCCCGGGTTTCTCGCTATCCGTTAATTCCAAGTTAATTGTTTCCTCGCTGAGGTTTTTTAAAATATCAATTAAATATGTGGGGTTAAACCCAATTGCTAGCTCGCGCCCCTGATATTCCACAGCCAACTCTTCCCGCGACTCGCCTACATCAGGAGTTGACTTTGACACAACTAGTTTGTTTTTAAAAACCTCTAGCTTTACTCCCTGATAATCCGGGGTTGCTAAAAGTGCCGCTCTTTTTACCGCCAATAAAAACTGGCTGCGTGCCACCTTCATCTTATTTTCCGATGCTACAGGAATCACCTGTTTATAATCTGGAAATTCCCCCTCTATCAAGCGCGAAATTACCACAACCGTACCCAAATCAAACAGCGCCTGATTACTGCCTACAATTAAAGATAATTCTCCCTCGTCTTTGAGATTGCGGTTTAATTCATGAATGGTTTTAATCGGGATAATTATTTGTAAGTCTACATCTTCCTCGGCCCCCAACTTTTTTTCTGCGATAGCCAGCCTTTTGCCGTCGGTAGACACAAGAGTTAAAACTCCTTTGTTAATTTTAAAAAGCGTTCCATTTAACACATAGCGAGTTTCATCACCAGACGCCGCAAAAGAAGTTAAGGATAACATTTGTTTTAAAATGGCCTGCTCAATTTTAATCACTTTTTTATCTTTAAACTCAGGCAATTTAGGAAATTCTTCGCGGCCCAACCCCATAATTTTAAACTGACATGCCTCTGAATCAATAATTACGAGATTGTTTTTTTTCGTAGTAATACTCACAGACTCTAAAGGAAACTCTTTAATAATATCACTAAATCTTTTAGCAGGAATAGTAATCGCTCCTTGTTCCTGGATATCCACAGGGATTACACAGGTTATCCCTATATCTAGGTCGGTAGCAGTCAAAGCTACCCCATCTGTTTGAGCTTCTATTAATATATTAGAAAGAATAGGTAAAGCAGCTTTTGTGCTTATAACGTTTTGTACAATCTGAATAGCGTTAATTAAAATACTTTTTTGTACTTTAAATTTCATTTTTTATCTCCTTGTCTACCTAGACAACACCCGCGCAATTCCAATTAGCGCGGGGTGTCTTCTATTAATATATATATAAGAACTTAATATCGTAATAGTAGTAAGGGGGTTAGGTTTCTGTTAAAAACTCTTTAACTATATATTTTTACCACAATTAGAGCAAAACTATCCCCTGAATATCCAGTGAATTACTGCCGGATCCCTTGTATAATTTTTTCTAAACGCTCTTTGAGTTCCGCATTCTGCAATAACTCTTCTTTAATTTTATTATAGGAATGTAAAACAGTAGTATGGTCTTTCCCGCCAAAAAGCTCTCCGATTTCCGGTAAAGACAACTCCGTTAACTCCCTACTTAAATACATGGCGATTTGCCGAGGGAAAACTACTTGTTTGTTGCGGCGCTTAGATTTAATATCCTGCAACGTCATACCAAACTCTTCTGCTATCGAACGTTGAATAAAATCTACAGTAACTAGTTTTTTAGGTTCTTTGAGTAAATCTTTCAGTACCTCTTTAGCTAATTGTAAGGTTACGGGTGCTTCTTCTAATAAAGAATAGGCAATAGTACGAATTAAAGCCCCTTCTAATTCACGCACATTAGTTTTAATAAGTTGGGCAATAAAGAAAATTACTTCATCGGGGACGCTTACGGGCTCGCGCTCAATTTTCTTCTTTAAAATCGCTACACGTGTTTCTAAATCCGGAGGTTGAATATCGGTAGTCAGTCCCCAGCCAAAACGCGACACCAGCCTTTCCTGTAAATTAGCGATTTCTTTAGGTGGCCTATCTGAGGAAAACACTATCTGCTTATGCGCATCATAAAGAGTATTAAAAGTGTGGAAAAACTCTTCCTGGGTGGACTCTTTGCCGGCGATAAAATGGATATCATCAATAACCAGGACATCAACATTGCGGTATTTTTGTCGGAACGCCGCAGTGGAATGATGCTGGATGGCGTCAATTAATTCATTAGTAAATTTTTCACTTGAGATGTAGCAAATTTTAATTCCGCTAGGCGCAGAGTTTTTAATTTGATGACAGATCGCCTGGATGAGGTGTGTTTTACCTAAACCCACCCCTCCGTAAATAAATAACGGGTTATATGTTTTGGCCGGGGAGTTTGCTACTGCTAAAGAATAAGCATGCGCATGGCGGTTGCCCGAGCCTACAACGAAATTTTCAAAAGTGTAACGTAAATTAAGATTAACAAGTCCGGGCCCTTGCGTCGCTTTAATAGTAGGTTCAGGTGTTCTATTGGTTAGGGCAGGATAGTCTAGCTTATTACCCACAACCAAATTTACTAACAGATTATCCACGCCCTTGCTTTGCGCAGCTTCTCGGATTAGCGCGAGGTAATGTTTCTCCACCCATTCTTTAAAAAACTGATCTGGCGCTTCAAGATCAATGGTGTTATTATCCTTGGGTTTAAACTTGAGCGGCGCAATCCAAGTAGAAAAAATCGTATCACCGAGCTTGCGCTTTAACTCTTTTTGCGACTCTTCCCAGCACCGGTTAAGCTCTAACATATTTACAGTATTAACAGTTTATGCACACCTTGTATAAATCTGTGGATAAAAATGCAGCTCAAAATATTTATTAATAAAGCCATTATAACAGAGACCAAAATCCTTGCAAGTAAAAAAGTTAAACGCTAGCTATTATACAATAATAAATATTTACGTCAACAAAAAACTTGACCACTATGGAAATATATGTTACAATTCACAAATTCGCCCAGATAATTTACGATTACTTTGTTCTATAAATTGCGGGCTCAGTATTAACACCCAAACCAACAATTTGGTTTGGTGTGCGCTTTCTGCGCAAGACACCCCGCGCTAAAAAGGCACCCCGCCGCTTATAGGAATTGCGCGGGTGTTCGCCAGGTGGCGAAAATTGCGCGGGTGTTGCCTGCCTGCCGGCAGGCCTAGGTAGACAAGGAGAAAAAAATGAAGAAGAACCTGAAGACCCCGACAAATATTGTGGGCAAGAAGCAGCATGGTTTCCGCAGTAGAATGGCCACCAAGTCTGGGCGTAAACTTTTGGCACGCCGACGACAGAAAGGCAGAAAGAAACTTTGCGTTTAATATTGGTAAATTTAACACAAGCTTTAATTACTGCGTATCAAAAGTATATTAGGCCGGCAATACCTGCAACCTGCCGCTTTGAACCCAGCTGTTCAGAGTATGCAAAACAGGCTATTTTAAAATATGGAATTATTAAAGGAGTATTTAAGGGAATAACAAGAATATGCCGGTGCCATCCTTTTTGTAGCCGGTCAAGTTATGATCCCTTAGTATAAAATTTATGGAAAAACGTTTAGTACTAGCTATTGCATTGTCGCTTTTAATTCTTTTAGCTTGGTCAGCTTTGGTTACCAAGCCACAAACGATGGCTTTGTCTACTGGAAGACAAACCACGGTTCTCCAACCTGTTGACAATAAACAAGTTACGCAACTACAAGCATCTACTTTTCAATCC
>JAKLQX010000062.1 GCA_022013085.1 Candidatus Omnitrophota bacterium
GCCAGTAAGCCCCTCAGAAATATTAAAAACAATATCTACACCCAGATTATCGATTTTTTCCAAAAGATTAGCGGCGTTTCCAATTTTTTTCACTTTAAAGCCATTTGCAGCAATAGCATCAGCAATCACATCAATTGTATCCGGATGGTCAAATTCCGCGTTAGCATCGGCTGGATCATCCTTTTTAAACTTATAATCTGTCTTTAAATCGTATGTTAACCCTACTATTTTCATAGTTCCTGTATTCACTCTCTCCCGCTGCTCCGGCTTGCTCTGTAAGCCTCCGCAAGAAGAGGGATTAATTAAAAAAATAAGGGCTCTGCCTTGTTACTTTGCATGAGCCCTAATGATCTATCCAATTTTTTCCAACTTAGTTTATCCAATCTCCAGAATTTTTGTCCAAAATGTTGTATCTATACTATTTTTTTACCACAATATATTGGGATTGTCAAGTATTTTTTGTTTAAACGTAAAATCATTATTTTTAAACACTCTCGTCGGTAAAACTAATTTATTCAGACACTCCTGCATCCTGAAGATCACAGATTAGCTGCTTATAATTAGAAAAAATACACCCTTTTATGCCTAAACTAACAGCGCTATCAACTAACTCCGCTCGGTCATCAGTATAAAATATCTCTTCGGGGAATATACCTAATTCCTTAATTACTTTTTGATAAATCAGCTTATTCGGCTTGGCTACCCCTAAATCATAAGAAAGAAACAGGTGATGGAAGACATCAAAAACCGGAAAATTCTTTTTTAAGTATTCATAATGCAAAACATTTATGTTTGAAAGCAACGCTGTTTTATAATTTGCTTTAAGGGAATTGGCCAGTGCATAGACCATGCGGTTCTTTGGGCTTAAAAAAAATATATCATTCCATATCGGAACAAATGATTCATAACTAAGCTTTAAATCCAACATCTCTTTGACCTGCTGGTAAAATTTCCCCGGGGAAATTTTCCCTTCTTCAAAAGCAAGGGTTACCGGCGAATCAAAGAAAAGGTTGTATATCGCAAGCCCACTTTTATCACAAAACGCGCTGATCCTTTCTGCGGCGCGCTTATGATCAAAATCCACCAAAACCTTACCCAAATCAAACAAAACAACTTTTATTTCTTGTTTAGCCATTGCTTTTATTAATTTCCTTTATCATTATTTTTCCTGAAAAGATCAAGAAACCTATCTTCATGCTCCTTATAAACATTCCATTTATCCAGCTCTGCTTTTAATTCATTGGCCTTGGTAATATTTGTTTTACTTTCTTCAAAAAGTTTTTCAATTTTTTCCTTGATTGAAATAGGAAGCTTGGTAAGCTGCCCCAAAGTTTTCTTAATTAATTCTACCTCTTCCTCGCCGATAGGGCTAGGTTGGCCAGACGTACCCAGCTTTAAATAATCCAGGAGTTTATTAATTTCATTTTCCATAACCTTAGCCTGCTCTTTTAGCGGCTGCACATTTATCTGTATATTTAATATTTTTCCTAGGCCATCTAACACCGCGGCTGAAGCCTTAGGATTTTCAATCTGAATGGTATAAAGAGGAATATCCCCGAGTAAACAGAACCCTTTTAATCCTGCTTTCTTGGCCATACCCAAAAATAAGCCATTCATTCCGCTAATCTGGCCATCTTCTAACGCGCTAAAATTAAATTTTTTAAGGCTTTCTTTTATTTTCTGGTCTGTGGCCGCAAACCAAACATGCGAATCCTGCGTGTGATCAGTTGCCTGCGGCATAGAGGCAAAACTTACCACTGTATCCACATTAAATTTTTTGGCTAGCGTTAAGATTGCCTGAGAATAAATATCTGCTTTAGACAAATCCGGCTGGGCATTGCTTAAAAATATGATCAAATCATTTTTGCCAGTTTTATTCTTCCAAAAATAAAATTTACTAACAGGTAATTGCGGGGCTTCTAAAATACCTGACTGGATCACACTGCCGGTAAGGTAAAAAAATCCTTCCGCTTCTATACTGGCTAATTCTTCAGCTTTTAAATATTCCATCAGATAGTGCGCTGCCTTATAAGCCACGTCTCCCATCCCCGGCCAAGCTACAATTAAATATGGTTTTTTCAGCCGAATTTTACGTTTAATTTTTGTTGTATCCATTTTTCTCCTTCTTGTTTAAAAATAATTATTAGAATTCATAATCCTTAAGAAACTCTACCAAGACAAGCGAGCCTTTATACAAATTACTGATTAAGGCATACTCATCAACAATATGCGCGCACCCTTCTGTACCAAAACCAGTAGCAATCGCCGGAATATTCCTTTCCTTAAAAAATGTAATTACCGTTGCCCCTTCTGACCCGCTTATGCGCGGCTTAATCTTTAATTTACTCATCGCCGAGAAAAGTGTACGCACCAACGGATGTTTGGGAGATATTTGGTAAGGATCCTGTATCCCTTGAATTTCCAACTTAAACTTTGAGGTATGCCTCCTAATCAACTGCTTAAGGGTTTTTATAATATTTTTATCTGACTCTCCGGGAAGGAATCTAAAATCTAACTCAAAATTACACCAATCGCTAACCACATTCACCTTATCCCCGCCGCAAATCGTGCCGACATTGACTGTGGGTTGGCGTAAATATTTATTCTTCCTTCTAGCCACTCGCCGAGTTTTAAGATCTGTAATTATTCTAGCTGCAATATCTATGGCATTGACCCCTAACCAAGGATAGGCGCCATGGGCCTTTTTACCTTGAATATATACTTTAAGATGTATCAAGCCCTTTTGCGTGACTACAATCTGGAAATCATCGGCATCCAAAACTACCGCGGCATCAACTTTTAAAATTCCCCGCGCAAGTAGCGGTATCAACCCAAGAGCTGACCCGCTTTCCTCGTCGCTAGTTGCGGCAAAAACTAAATTATATTTAAGCCTTGTTCCTTGCTCAACTAATGTATGAATTGCCTCCAGCGCAGAAGCTAAATTTCCTTTGCAATCAGTTGCGCCTAATCCGTATATTTTTTCACCACAAATTTCTCCCTTAAAAGGATTCCGGCTCCAATTTTTCCCTGCTGGTACAGTATCAAGATGCGGAGTAATTAAAAGCGACTTACTAGATTCGCCCTTAAGAACTGCCACTATATTATCCCTTTTATTTTTAAAGCGATATGTTTTTACATTTAAACCTAACCCGCGCAGGTATTCACTTACAAAAGCGGCTATTTTAGATTCATCACCCGGAGGGTTCTGCGAATCCAAAGAGATTAACTTCTGGATAGTTTTTATTAAACGTTGTTTACTGGCCATCTTTAAGCTCTAAAGGATTAAAGCCATAATAAGCAAAAAGCATATACGCCGTACCTGATACCGAACCTGTTGACCTCCCTTTAGCAGTCATCCACCCATGCCCAGTATCCACAAAATCAAGCGTAGCATAAGGCAGACAGCCTTCGCCTTGGCCGGATGGCGAAGAACTGGAGATAATCATATTGCCTAATTCTTCCAAATACATATTTGCTTTATTTTTATATTCCAACGCCTTAAGCGGATCACTTAATTTATAAAACTCTGCCATAATTTTAAAAGATACGATCATCTGCGCTGTCCACTCCGAAGAAACTACCCCGCCTCTGGCTACATGGCGCTGCGGCGCGAAATCAAACCCCTTAATTAATACATTCTGGCCATTCGGCCGGGTAAAATTAACCTCAACAGTACAATTCTCTTCTACAAACTCCATGATCTTATCCGGATCCATACCAAGGTCTTTTAATTTTTGCGGCCCGATAGCCGCAATAAACCAGGCATAAGTATCCGTGGCAATAGTAGAATCTCCCTTGCCGCGGGCAACCGGCAAATCCTGACGGCCATAAATATGTAAAGTCAACCAATTGAGCGTTTTCTCTTGCGCCAAGTTATAAATTTGTTTTCCTGTAACTTTAAACAACATATTAAAAAAAGCATAAGCATCGAGATTATGTTCCGTAGAATACCAACTCACGCCAGGCCCTCCACGGATACCGCCATCTTCATCCGTATTCTGCAGGTTAATAATTGTCTGGGCGATACTCTCGGCTAAACCCATATAGCTTTTATCCTGGGATGCTTGAGTATATTGCATAATCGCAAGTCCCACCCAAATATTCGGCCCCACATGAGTTACATACTCTGCTGGAGCGCCGTCATCTACATAATAAGCATTAAGAAACCAGCCATTTTCTCTCTTGGCGCCTTTAGCAAGGAAATCCAGAATTTTCTTTGCCCGCTGGAAATCTGCAAACTGAGAATAAGCCTGTATAAGCAAAGCCTGATCATAAATAAAAGCCCAATTAGCAATATCTTTATCCCCCTCAAAACTCATCACCAAACCCGTATGCGGATTCTGATGAATTTTAAGCCATCGATACATTTTATCCAGGTTCGCTTTTTCTAAAACAACTTTCTTCTGGTCAAGAATTGATGACTCTTTAGCAGCAACATCCTCTTTTTGCTGTACAACAATCAGCTCCTCATGCAGAAGGGTTTTTTCTAAAGTTAATTTGTTAATTAAATCATTGAACTGCCTGGCCTGCTCTAGGGAAACTGTTTGGCTGGCGTTTCTTTTTGACTCTGCGGAGATAATACGGCCTTCTAAGGATTTTAGCTTTAACTGCAAATCCTGACGCTGGGTTATAGCATCCTTTACCTTTTGATTGGCAACATTGGAATCTTTTATTACACTGACCAACTCTTCAACAAGAAGCTTATTGCTGCGGGTTAATTTTATATTAAGAAAACTATTTGCCCCTAAAGCTAATGCTAAAATAATAATTAAAGACAGGGCTAGCGGAGCAAAAAGCTTTTTTGCCCTAGCATAGCGCAGAAGCTTGTTATTTTGTTCCGCAGAGATACGTTCATAGCTTAAACCAATCAGATGCTGATGCATATCAAGGCGCATCTCTTTAACCCAAGCAATCTTGGCACTAGCAGAAATTGGTTTTTTGCTCATTGACAGATTGATCTCTAACAACAACTTGACCTTTTTTTCTTCAAACAGTTTTAAAAAACTTAACTCCAAATTATTTACGCAAAGACAGATCCCTTCCCGGCTAATATTGTTAGTAAAGCCCTGCAGCCAATCAGAAATAAAAATTTCTCCATCAATACTTTCTAACCGAAACTGTACCGGGAAGATAGTATTTAAACGCAGATATTTTCTCTGCTCAGGAGAAACCGGCTCTTTGTTTTTAATGCGCATTTTCCCTCTATATTTTAATTGAATATTACCTGTTATATTTTATTACAAAAGGAATTTAATACAATGCGAATATTTTACTGACATTATAATCAAAATAGGGGGCAACCATCCACTATTTTGCTCTGCTGATCACAGTAGGGGAGGTTTAAACCTTCCCTACTGCTTATTAGCAAAGAGATCCGAGAAATTGGTAAAATCCGTAATACCTTTTTGCTGACAGATAGCTTTAAACTTGCTAAAAACAGCCCAAGTCAATTCCACATCAGAGAAAGCGCGATGTTCCTGCGCTAAAGTTATCCCTAATTTCTGCGCCACAAACCAAAGCGCGTAACGCGCTTGATTCGGCATAAGCTTTTTAGCCATAGGAAGTAAATCAAAAACTACCATATCAATCTCTGGCAGTGAGATCAGTTTAAGTTCATTATTTAAAAAACCTAAATCAAACTCCGCGTTATACGAACAAAGGCAGCTGCCGGAAATAAATTCCAGGAAATCAGGTATAGCTTTTTGCGCAGTTGGAGCATCCTGCAACATTTGCAAAGTGATTTTATTTACAGCAAAAGCCCCCGGAGAAATTTCTTTTCCCGAATTAACCAAAGTATTAAATGTAGCAATTCTCTTATCCCCTTTAACCCTTAAGCCCGCCAATTCAACTATGCGGTCTCCTGCTTCCGGCTTAAGCCCGGTAGTTTCAGTATCAAATATAGTAAATTCTACTTCGTCAATATGTTTACACATCTCTAGAGGCAATATAAGCTGGAATTAGGGCTGTGGGTTTGTAAGAGAGTTTTACCTTACGTAAATTCTCCAACCCTGAATCATCCATAATATTGATATATTTGTAAATTTTTAGTTCCTCGCAAAGTTTTCGAAAAATAAACTGCGCCAGCCCTTTAATCGCAAGGTCGGTTATCTCATAAAGCACGCAAAATGTATCCTTGGATAATTTATAACCAAAAGTAAAGCCTTTAATCTCCCGGTTAATCATAACCGCAATACCCGCGAAACCTAACTGTTTATAATTAACTAATGCCTCACTAATAACCTTGCGGTTATCATCGAGCATTCCGCAATAAATCTCATCGCTACTTTTCCCTTTACGCTCATTAAGCCAAAGACTAAATAAATTTAAGCAATCAGTTTTATCAGTTACGCGCAATTTGCGCGCATTAAAATTTTGGTGCTTAATGAAATAATTGTAAGATGCCCGCTGAGATTTAAATTTATTCCCGCTTAATTTCGCCAGGTCACTGCGCAAACAAAGATAATCCGGATATTTCTGGCGTACTATATACCCTAAAGCACGATAATAATCCAAATCCTGCAGTTCGATATTTTCAATACGCGAGATATCTTTGTTTTTATTAATACCATCCATAATTGTAAACGCCTTTTTTAACGCCTCCGGGCGCCGCTCTCCTGCCAGCGGCGGTAAATACATAAAACACCCAATTTTATCGCGGAAGAAAACGCAAAGAGTATGATCAATGATTACCCAATGAATATCAAATAAAGATTTCCAGATATAAATATTCGCAAAAGAAAAAGCCGCTAGTACGTGTTTAGATAGCGCAAGATATTTATTAAATAGCCTTTTGTCTTTTAAGGCGAGCTTATGGGACTGTTGCGAAATGTCGTTTTTTGTCATCCTGACCCTGAACGAAGTGAAGGGGAAGGATCTATCCATCGTCGAGATTCTTCGTCCGGAGCCTGCACTGAGCGCAGCGAATGTGGACTCAGAATGACGCGCAATTGTGCATTTCGTAACAGTCCCCTTATTTAGTTTCATGCGGCAGATTTAATTCAGCAACTTCACGGACCTCTTCATAGGCCTGGATAATCTGAGGATTATCCTTAAGCATCTCTAATTGTTCCGGGGAATTAAGAAAATTGGAAAGATAAATAATATAATCCTTAGCTTCTTGGCTATCAATTTTACTTGCAGCATAAGGGCAGTTTAAATCTACAGTTAAAAGCACTTTATCTTTACGCAAATTGATCAGGAATGGATAAAGTTGGCATTCAAAAGGATGTAAAGAATAAATTTTACATTTATTATCTAACCTATCAAGGAGCGGGCAAACAAAACCTTCCGCTTCTGGAATAGGTATTGGCTGAATGCGCCGGTCAGCAGAAATAGAGACAGCCGGAATACCTTTTTTATCCAACAACTCCTGGCTCTCAACATCTAATAAACACGGGCTCCAAACTGAATTTATCTTGCTAAACCGGCAACAACCTTGGCATTTAAGACAAAACTCTTGGCCGACAAATTGTTTGATCACTTAACAATACTCCCGAGCTTTAGTTTTTTTTCAGGAGAAATAACCGCTAGGATAAATTCATCCGAACCTGCCAAGATCATACCCTGGCTTTCTACCCCGCGTAAAATTGCCGGCTCGAGATTATCCACTAAAATAACCTGTTTACCCAAAAGCTCTTCCTTAGAATAATAGCTTTTTATTCCCGCGACTACCTGCTTCTGCCTATCGCCTAGATCCACGGTTAAAATTAATAATTTATCCGCGTTCGGATGGTCATTAACTTCTTTTATCTCGGCAATCCTTAATTCCAGCTTTCTAAAATCATCAATAGTAACCATTTTATCCTCCCCATCTAACACATTTTTAAGCTTAAGATTATGGTAACACTTATGGCGGGAAAACTCAATGCAAAAGACGGATACTTTATAAAATTGGCGGGGCCGACGAGATTCGGACTCGCGATCTCCTCCGTGACAGGGAGGCGCTTTAAACCAGGCTAAGCTACGACCCCAAATATAAGAAGCTAAATTCTAACCTAAAATATTGCAATTTGCAACAGATTTTTGTATTCTAAAATGGTGGGCGGTAGAGGACTCGAACCCCCGACCTTCTCTGTGTAAGAGAGACGTTCTAACCAACTGAACTAACCGCCCAAAAAAGATAATCCTTCAATCCAACCTTTTATTTTACTGCACAAGATAACATCGCAAATAGTGATACGAAAAGTACCGTAGGGTAGTGTTTTTCTTTTCTGTTTACTTGCTTTGCTCACTGCTAATAACGGTTTATATAATTTAATGACAGGAATACCACTTACTATCGACCAATATTTATCTGCTGCTTTCAAATCTAAACTTGGATGTATATTAACTCTACCTTTTATTTTTTCAATCGAAACTTTACATACCCTTTTCAAAAAATGCATCATTAACTGAATCATCCGAGCGTTACAATTAGCAAAAACAAAAAGATTTCTTGAAGCTGTATATCCTTCTGCCCAATATAATGCGGCACCAATTAATTTTAAAGTTTTCAAAGAACAATGACGAGGAATTTCTTTTTTCGCCGAATCAATTACTTGTTGGCGAATTTTTGCCCAATGCAACTTAGAACTATTGGGGTGATTTGCCGCTTTTGCGCGGCCCTTGTCTTGATTTGTTTTGAGCCTTACGATTTGCTCATTCGTGAGAGAAATATCGCGTATCCAACCACTTACGGAGCTCTTGGGATACTTTGTTTTTGCGACAATCTCCCTCAAAGATAAACCCTGTAATCGAAGCTTCCTTGACCGCGCTATTTCTTTTACTTTCATTAATGAACCTCCATGCTAGTAACATTGATATTATAGTATGAAGGTTCATATTTGTCAAATTAATTCTATTAAATATCTAACCAATTGCGCCAACCGCCCGAATCTTTATGCTCCCTTAAATATACCTAAGAGCATTAAAGTAAATGCCATAACCAAGAGCGCCACAGTTTCAGCCATACCTAAAATAACCAGATAATAACCAAATCCTTTTTCCGTTTCGCCCATGGCATCACATGCACAAGCCGCGCATTTTCCCTGCCAAAATGCAGAAAGCCCAATAGCTAAACCACTAAAAGCGCCAATACCCCAAAGGAATTGCCCTTTATTTACAAACTCCATTAATTGGCGCATAACAATCATGCCATAAACCGTTTGGGTAAGCGGCGCGGCCACAAAAACTACCAACATAAAAGATGCGGCTTTACTTTGCGCGAAATTCTTTTTCCAGGCCCCGATTGCCGCCATACCAGCAGCTCCAGTTCCACAAGCAGATCCTGCTGCGGCAAGCGCCAAAACTAAAATAGCACCTAAATCTTTAAATTGCATTAGCACATTGTTTTCCATAAACACGCTCCCTTGTTATGTTTTCAAAGGTTTATAATTTTGCCCGCTCCAAGATATGCCAGCATGGCTGGAAAACTCCAATACATTAAGCCTGACTCCATGCACCAATACTGATACCGGCCCCAATATAAGGCCCAGGCCATGGCCGATCAAAAGAATAGTGCCTGTTAATAGTAAAGCAAGTATACTACCAGTTCCTGGGGAAATCGCCATAGCATTAAACGCATCAGATATAGCTACCGCGGCCAAACCTACTGCAAAAAGGCGGATATAAGAAACCACATCCGTAAAATTATTCATCAGGCTCAAAGCTAAAGTGCCTAGGCCCTCGCCAATTCCTTTGAGAATATTTCTCTGCGGATTAGTAAAAATTATAACTAAGGTAACTCCGGCAATCAGCAGCCAATTTGAAAAAAACGGCAGGGCGTCGCCTAGAATAAGTACCCGGGCAATAAAAAAACAGGCCCAGAGCACGCAACCCCAACCCAAGTCTGCTAAAGCAGTTAAAGCCGGAGCTTTTAGTATGGCGCGCCAGATATGCGCAATTGACAAATGCACTGCCCCGATAAAAAAACAAAGCCTTTGAACTACTTTTTCATCATTAAGCGCGGGAATCCATGGTTTATAACCTGCTTTTAAAACCCACGCTTGTCCAAAGAACGTGCCCGTACACAACCCCCATATAATAGCGCAAAAACTTAAGATATAAAAGAGAAAAAAAACGCTGGTTTTCTTCTTATTTTTGCGTGCTCGCTGGTGTATAAAGAAAGTAATCAGGAAATACACTGCGCCATACCCTGCATCCCCGATTAGAATCCCAAAGAACAAACTAAAAAAGATAAGAAAAGTTAAACTTATATCCAACTCATGATAGCCCGGCAATATTTCAAGAAATTTGAACAACGGGCTGATAATCCTGACCCAGGCAGGATTACGCAACAAAACCGGAATATTATCTGCCGAACCGGGCTCATCAATACGCAGCGCCCATTGTTCTTGCCTGGCCTGGGCAACAAGTTTTTCTGTGCTATCAAAAGGGATATATCCGGAAATATATGTAAACATCTCTTCTTGCCCCATCCCGGAAAGCGCTTCTTGAAACTCTAATTCTTTTAGTAAATCAGATTTGATCTTTTGGAAAAAATCCAGATAACCCACGTGATCAATCATTTGCTGCTCTAAACCACGGATCACCTGGCTATCAAGTTCTTTGCGCTCACGCATCTTAGCTAAACCCATTTGCGGCAAAGGCACTCCTTTAACCCCAATATCTATTATTTTATCGCGCGCAAGAAAACAATTAGCAATCCCACCCTTAACTGATAGCTGATGCACGGCAATATTAGCAGGCAGTTGATTAAGTTGTTTAACCGGTATCTGATAAAGGCCCGCGAAAATATTCTTCTGGGCTAAATCTGAAAAATCTTGGGGGTTAAAATCACCCCATTCTTCATACTGTTTTATGCGTATAGAAAGAACGCGCAAATACTCTATTAATTGTTCTTTACGTTTATACAAGTCCACAATATGCCTGGCAATAAGTTGCCCATCAACCGCTTTTTTGTGCATTAATGGATTCTTAGATATAATTTTTATCCCTGATAAAATACTTAAACTCTGATTAATTATCGCGAGGTTTTCCTGAAGCGAGTTAATATCTTTACTTTTAGGAGCCTGTTTATGCTCAACATGCAAAACTCCCAATGCGCGCAGGCTATTTACTACACTTAAAGCATCTTTAGCTTGAGTAATAATTACTGCTTTTTTCATGGGGACAATCATGCTGCCTCCCCGGCTAAAACCAGTTCCTCAATCTTCCTTTTTGCAATTTTACAACGGCCAACCGCGTTAGCCATCTGGTCACCGATATAAATCTTAATCAAACGGATATTTTCTTCTGCCTCGGGGATTTTAACTTTCTCAAAGAGATTTACCCTCTGCGTAGTAACACGCAGTTCCTGACGCAATAAAACAACACCCTGGATAACAGTCGAAATCTCCTTATTTAAAGCAATCAGCGCCCTTAACGCATCAATAGCTGCATCAACCCATAAAGGCATAATGAATAAATCATAATCTGCTGCGGAAAATTCCACCTGGTCAAATACCGGTATATCAATACCAGCGATATTTTTAAAGTGAGTAATAATTTTGGTTGGAATTAAAAATGACTTGAAATCAACGGGCTTATCAGCAAATAATCCTAGCCATTGCTCAATCAGCTCTCTTTTTTTAAACAACAGCTGGTTTTTTTCTTCCAGGATTAAATTTTGTTGCAGTATTTCTAATTGCAGTTGCTGCTTTTTTAACTGCAGGGTAGGTAGATAGCGCTGGAACTGCTTTAAGGAATCACGCTGCCTTTTTAATTCGCCTTTGGTTAGTTTGATCTTTGCCATAGTCGATTGCCTTTAATAATAGTAGGGGAGGTTTAAACCTCCCCTACTATTTCTTCGGCTTTATTTCTAACGGGGCCAGTACTGCGTGATAAGCTCACGTTTAATTCCGGTTTCCTCAGGAGTAAAAGATTCTGCCAAAATATGCCAGCCAAGATCCAAAGCTTTCTCTAACGGAATATTTACTTTTAACGACATCATCTGTTTTTCAAAAAGCTCGCCGTAAATAAGTAATTTTTTATCCCAAGAACTCATCTGAAAACCCATGGATTGTTTTTCAACAGTTTGCCGGTAATTAGCAAAAAGCTGAATCATCGTATCCATAATTGTGCGGTGATCGGATCGCGTTTTTCCATTTACCTGTTGCTTGAGCCGGCTTAAGGAACCAAATGGCTCAATTACCGCATTTTTAAGATAAAGTTGGCCCTCAGTAATATAACCCGTATTATCCGGTACAGGGTGCGTTACATCATCGCCCGGCATAGTAGTTGCCGCAAGAATTGTAATAGAACCGGCAGTATCAAAATCCACGGCTTTTTCATAACGGCTGGCAAGCTGGCTATAAAGATCTCCGGGATATCCGCGGTTAGAAGGCACCTGTTCCATGGTGATAGATATTTCTTTTAAGGCGTCAGCAAAATTAGTCATGTCGCTTAATAAAACTAACACGCGTTTCCCTTTTAAAGCAAAATCCTCGGCAACCGCCAAGGCTATATCCGGGACAAGCAAGCATTCAACCACAGGGTCAGAGGCGGTATGCATGAAAAATATTGAGCGGCTTAAAGCCCCATGTTTATTTAAGGTCTCTTTAAAAAACAAATAATCATCATACTTTAACCCCATACCTCCAAGAATAATAATATCGATTTCAGCCTGAATAGCGATCCTGGCTAAAAGCTCATTATAGGGTTGGCCGGCAATGGAGAAAATTGGCAGCTTCTGTGATTCAACTAAAGAGTTAAAAACATCAATCATAGGAATACCAGTTCGAATCATCTTATTTGGTATAATCCTTTTTACCGGATTAACCGGAGGGCCTGCGATATCAATCAAGTTATCAGTTAGCTGCGGCCCATGATCTAGAGGCACTCCGCTGCCATTAAATATTCTGCCTAATAAATTATCTCCGGTTGCAACCCGCATAGGATGCCCTAAAAAACGCACCTGGTCGCCTGTAGAAATACCCCGGCTTCCGGCAAAAACCTGCAAAGACACTTTCTGATCATCTATGCGGATAACCTGGGCAAGGCTCATTCCATAACGTGCCGAGATTTGGGCAATATCATTATAACCAACACCATCAGCTTCTACTGTGATCACATCTCCGGATATCTGAATTATATGGGTATATACTTTTTGCATTTTATTTCTCTATTAGAATTCTTTTTTCTTCTAACAATATAGAGATCTCCTTTTCTAACTTGCTAAACCCTACACTCTTCCACAGGCTTGAATTCCAGGTACGAAATAGTTGTCTTAATTTTTGAAAAAAGCGCAAAGCCTTTTCTTTATCCTCTAGTCCAAACTGAGCAATTAAAATATTATGAATAAAATCAAATATGTAAATCTGCCTTTCTTTAGCCGTAGCTTCATCAACCGCATCATATGCATTTTGCTGCAAATAAACAAAGTCAAAAAATTCACCCTTGAGATATTCAATATAATCTTTAAGTGAAGTTCCTTCCTCTCCGATAACCTTCATCATCTGAGAGATCTCGTTGCTCTTACGCAAAACCTCATGCCCGGCATGTTCTTTTTCCTCGTCTATAAAACCTTTATATTTGCTCCAACTAATTAACGCATCAATCGCTGGATACCTGCGCGCGTCTGATCGCTCCCGGGAAAGGCCATGAAAAGCCCCTACAACTTTAAGCGTAGCCTGAGTAACCGGTTCTTCAAAGTTTCCGCCCGCGGGGCTTACTGTGCCGCCGATAGTAACTGAACCGAACGTGCCATCGTGCAATTTAACTAATCCCGCTCTTTCATAAAAAGAAGCAATACGTGATTCAAGATACGCCGGAAATGCCTCTTCTCCGGGAATCTCTTCTAA
>JAKLQX010000063.1 GCA_022013085.1 Candidatus Omnitrophota bacterium
CAAACATAAGAATCAACCTGGCGCTGCTTCTGAAACTCTCTTAACTTCTCAAAACACTTTTTATGCTCAAAATTAACTGGATCATCTTTTATCGCCTGAGCAGGGCATATTTTAACACAAAGCTGACATATTCCACAATTGTTTTTTATTGGCTTGTCTGCCTCAAGCGGCATATCGGTTAGAATAGTCACCAGGCGGAATTGGCTACCTAATTCTTTATTTACTAAAAGATTATTCCTGCCAATCCAGCCTAGACCAGCTAAAACTCCTAATTTTCTATGCGATGCGTGCGCGCTTAGTTTCTCCCAATCAATAATCTGCGATGCAGGAATAGGCAAGCTAAGAAATCCTTTTTTCTGTATGTAATTACCTACTCGCAAAGCTACCTGGTCTAAAAACGTATTCACCATGCGGTAATGATGAAAATACATCCTCGTGGGTACTTTTTCTATCTCTTCTAAAGCTGCCTGGGAAATGCGCAAACCCAAACATACCGCACGATCCATTTTGGCTAAAACTTTAGGTGAAATTAAAAACTCATTTTTTATATCTTTTATATCAGCAATACCGAAGAGGTCGATCTCTAAAGATAAACAAAATTTCTTAAGGTCAAGTTTATTGTCTTTGAGCATTAATCTTCCTTAGGTATACCATAAGCAGTGAAATTGCTACAGGGGTAATTCCGGATATACGCGATGCCTGGCCCAGACTCAGCGGCTTAAATTTAAGCAACTTTTCTTTTATTTCACGCGATATTCCGGGTAATTGGCTATAATCAAAATCAGTGGGAAGTTTAATTTTTTCTAAATGTTTAAACCGCTCCACATCTTTAAGCTGCCTTTGGATAAACCCAGCATATTTTACCTCGATTTCAATCTGCTGCCAAGCAGATTCAAGTATGCCTGGTTTAAGCCGATGTATCAAATTTAAATCCTTAATACTAACCTCGGGCCTTTTTAATAAACTTCCTAAACTCATCTGCCTGTTGATTGGTGTACAGTTAAGTTTAGCTAATATCGCATTAACTTTATGACCCGGCTTAATATGAGTTTGCTTTAAAAAAACTAAACCATCTTTAATACCTTGCTCCTTTTGTTTTGTTTTACGATAATCTTTCTTATTTACCAGGCCCAAATCAAAACCCATTTTACTTAAACGTAAATCTGCATTATCTTCGCGAATGATCAAGCGGTATTCAACGCGCGAAGTAAACATGCGATACGGCTCAGTTGTACCCTTAGTAGTTAAATCATCAATTAGCACGCCAATATAGCTACTTGCGCGGTCTAGAATAAAAGGCTCTCTGTTTTTTACGCGCAAAACCGCATTAATCCCGGCAATTAAGCCCTGGGCTGCAGCCTCTTCATAACCCGTAGTTCCATTAATCTGGCCCGCTAAATAAAGATTTTTAATGCGTTTCGTTTCTAGCGTCGGGTACAACTGGGTGGGGTCCACCACCACATGCTCAATGCCATAACCAAACCTGATTACTTCTGTCTTTTCTAATCCTTCAATGGAGTGTATTAGCTTAAGTTGTACGTCTTCAGGTAAGCTAGTTGAAATGCCATTAGGATAAATCTCGACAACATTCAAACCTTGCGGCTCTAAAAACACCTGATGACGTGCTTTATCAGCAAATTTAACAATCTTATCTTCAATTGATGGACAATACCTCACCCCGGTTGCAGTAATCGCTCCAGAATAAAGCGGTGAACGATCCAGGTTATTACGAATAATCTCATGTGTTTGGTTATTGGTGTAAGTTATATAGCAAGGAACTTGTTTTCTTTTCATGCTTATAGTTGAAAATGAAAACGGCTTGGGAATTAAATCCCCGTCTTGCTTAATAAGTTTACGGTAATCAATTGTTTTTTTATTCAAACGCGGGCAGGTACCAGTTTTAAAACGTAGAAGGTTAAAACCTAAATCTTTTAAATTATCTGCTAGGGCCACAGAAGCACGCTCATTTATTCTGCCCCCGCTAAAATGCTTCAACCCCACATGAATCAACCCGTCTAGAAATGTCCCCGGGCAGATAACTACCGCTTTAGAATAAATCTCTTCGGCTTCTGTAATAACCCCCTGAACTTGGCCATCTCTAACTATGAGTTTTTTTACCTCTGCTTCTTTTATTTTAAGTTTTTTTTGACGCTTAAGCAACCCTTGCATGTAACGGTTATATTTGCGCATATCAATCTGCGCCCGCGAAGATTGCACAGCCGCGCCTTTTGAAGAATTAAGAATACGAAACTGTATTGCACAGGCATCTGCAGCCTTACCCATTGCCCCGCCTATAGCGTCAACATCTTTTACCAATTGGCCCTTACCCACTCCGCCAATAGCAGGATTACAACTCATCTTGCCAATAGAATTAATATCTAAAGTAAGCATGAGTGTTTTTGCACCCAGACGGGCAGAAGATAGGCTCGCTTCAATGCCGGCATGGCCGGCACCGATAACAATTACATCGAAATTTTCCATGGGAGATAGTTAGGGGACGTGCTGAAAGGGGACACCCTTCTTTAAGGGTGTCCCTCTTTAGCACGTCCCCTTAAATTTAACACTTAGAGTAACCACAGACATGGCATTTAACACAGCCTTCCTCATGGCGCAAAACGCCTCCGCAATCTGGGCAGACACCCACAATATTTGCCTGGTCATTTAAATCCGAGGCAATTAATTGGTCATCATGCGAATGCTTCATGGGGATAGTTGTTGATTCTACCCCTACAGGGACTACCTGCGCACTCACCAGGCGCCTCTCTACTACGCGGGCAATAGCATCAGCGCAAGAAAATATTCTTTGGCCTTTCTCCCATGAAGGAGACGGACAACGAATATTACTCAATTGCTCAATAATTGATTTCACTTCAATTCCAGCACGGAAAGCTAAAGAAACTAATCGGCCAGTTGCCTCAAGTTGGCTAGCCGCGCAACCACCAGCCTTACCCATCTGAGTAAATAACTCAAAAGGCCGGCCATCTTCGTCTACGTTAATAGTTACATAAAGATTGCCGCACCCTGTAGAAACTTTAGTTGTCGTTCCAATAATAACTTCCGGACGTGGACGAGGAGCAATATCTTTCTTAACTTCTTGGACAATTTTTGCTTCCTGTTTTTCTTTAGGCTTGCCGATATTTAAGACCTGCTCCTCACGGCTATTATCGCGATAGATAGTTATACCCTTACATGCTAAATCAAATGCCAAAAGATAAGACTTGCGCACCTCTTCAATGGTGGCATCATGAGGAAAGTTGATCGTCTTACTAGTTGCATTGTGCACATATTTCTGGAAAGCTGCTTGCATGCGTACATGCCAAACAGGTGAAATATCATGCGAAGTAACAAAAACCCTGCGCACATCTTCAGGAATTTCTTTGATATTTTTTATGGATGCGCTCTCCGCGATCTTTTCCATAAGCTGACGGCTGTAGAAGGCTCTTTCCCGGGCAACTTGCTCAAATAACGGCTCAACTTCAATCAGTTTATCATTATCCATAACGTTACGATAGTATGATAACGCAAATAAAGGCTCGATTCCCGATGAACAAGGCCCAGCAATAATGCTAATCGTTCCAGTTGGCGCAATAGTCGTAAGCGTAGCATTACGCATTCTGCTTTGACCGTCTTTTTTGTCATAGATACTTCCCTTAAAAGCAGGAAATACCCCTTTATCTTTACCTAACTCTTGAGATTTTCTATATGCCTCATCCAAAATAAATGACATTATTTTTTCTGCCAAAGCCACTGCCTCATCGCTGCAATAAGGGATATTCAAACGAATCAATAAACTTGCCCAACCCATAACTCCTAAACCTATTTTACGCGTTGCCTTAGTCGCTTTCTCAATTTCCACAAGTGGAAACTTATTAACATCAATTAAATTATCCAGAAAATGCACAGCCAAACAAGTTACTTCTTTAAGTTTAGTCCAGTCAATCTCATAACGGCCGCTTACTTTCCTGCACATCTGATCCAAATTAATTGAACCAAGATCACAAGACTCATAAGGCAGAAGAGGCTGCTCACCGCAGGGATTAGTGCTTTCAATTTTTCCTAACCTGGGAGTAGGATTATACTGATTAATACGATCGATAAAAATAATTCCAGGTTCGCCGTTTTTATGCGCCTGTTTAACAATCAAATCGAATACGTCTTTAGCATTAATTTTCTGTACTGATGTATGTGTATGTGGATCAATTAAATCATAATCTTTTCCGTCAGCCAAACACTTCATAAACTCATCGGTAATAGCAACAGAAATATTAAAATTCGTAATATGATTATTATTTTCCTTGCAAGTAATGAACTCCATAATATCCGGATGATCCACGCGTAGGATTCCCATATTTGCGCCCCGGCGTGTACCCCCTTGTTTGACTGCCTCGGTAGCCGCATCATAAACACGCATAAATGAAATCGGCCCGCTTGCAACACCTCCAGTAGTTTTAACTACAGCATTCTTCGGACGCAACCGAGAAAAATTAAAACCCGTTCCCCCGCCAGATTTATGGATTAAACTGGTAACCTTTAAAGTCTCAAAAATTGACTCCATTGAGTCTTCAATAGGAAGCGTAAAACAAGCACTTAGCTGGCCCAGTTCTTTTCCGGCATTCATAAGACACGGAGAGTTTGGCAAAAACTCTAAATTAGCCATAATTTTAAAAAATGATTCCTGGAGTTTTTTTATCTCAATCTCTGTTTTGCCATATTGTTTATCTGCAATAGCAATAGCAGAAGCCACACGAGTAAACATCTGCTCTGGGTTTTCAATAAGCTTGCCCTCTTGATCCTTGCGCAAATATCTACGCTCAAGAACCTTAATAGCATTGCCTGATAACTTTAATTCCATATTGCACCTCGAATATAGGGATGATTGCTGTAATTTGCTTAAACAATATAACAAAAGAGTTGTGTGTTGTCAACAAAAAAAATTACAAGATGTGGGATAGTCGTATCTTGTAATATACAATGGATTGTGTATGCACTTTTTAACCTGTAAAAGGTTTACAGGATTCTCTAATTATTATATCCGCCGGAAGCAAAATCTTTTTTGGCGCATTTTTCTTTAAAGCAATTAAGCGGTTCAATTCTTTAACACTTTCCTCAGCCATCCTGATTAAAGGCTGACGCACAGTGGTAAGCGCAACTGGGCCATAAAGGCCTGATGGATTATCATCAAAACCGACTATCGATAAATCATCTGGAATATTTTTACCCAATTCACGAGCAACAGCCATAACCTCAAGAGCCATAGAGTCAGACGCAACGAATACAGCAGTTGCCGGCTCATCTGCTTTAATTAAACTCTCCGCAGCAGTTCTGGCAGCCCCGCGAGAGTAATCAGTTGGGAATATATACTCCTCTTTTACCTCAATACTATTCTTCTCTAGCGCCCTCTTGTAACCTTCTAAACGCTTTGCTGCTGCTTGGGTAGTTACGTCACCGGTTATATGCGCTATTTTCCTATGCCCTAATTGGATTAAATAATTAACTGCGTTTTCCGCGCCTCCAGCATTATCTATAGCAATACAAGAAACATCTAAATCGTCAACATAATAATTGATAACTACGCAAGGCGTGCCTTTAGCTAGACTATCTTCTAGTTGCGCACGATTACCAATAATATCAGAAAAAATTATCCCCTCCACTCCGCGTATACTTAAAGGGGTACGTGCATCAGTGAGATGTAAAAGTAAATCCAACTTCAAAGCTTCGCACATTGTGCCGACTCCGCGGATAAGTTCTAGGGCGTAGAAGGAATAAAATACACCTTCGTAACGTGGAATTACTAAAGCCACCACATTGCTTTTACCGGTAGCTAAGCGCTGGGCAAAAATAGAAGGCTGAAATTTTAATTCCTTAACTACATTCATTACCTTAATACGGCTAGCTTCTTTGACGCTGCCTATTTTGTTAATTACACGTGAAACAGTAGTAATAGAAACACCGCTGGCCCGGGCAACATCATCAATAGAAATATTCTTAGAGGGGAATTTTTTGGTGCGTGTCATTATTATTTGATACTATCGCCAATCTTAAGCGGTATACTCATTGTCTTTATATCACAGGCAGAGAGATTATCTCTTGCTTGAATTACTAAAATATAACCTATAGATTTGCCTTCACGATAAACATTAAACGTATCTCCATGTTTAACCCCGGAAGATGTACCTAAATCTATAACTACAAAATTATTATCTGAATTCACTGCTAAAATTTTACCGGAAAATACGGGCGCGTCGGCCGTTAGAGGACTTTCTCTTTGTGCCGCGCTTGTTGAGCGCACAACTATCGCAGGCAACTCTACTGACTCCTTCGGCTTACTTTCTAAGGCAGCGGGAGGCTTACCACTTCTTATCGCATCCAACTCATCCTTAAGAGAATTAATCTGGAATATCCTCTCTGTAAGCATAGTTTCCATCTCACTTAAACGCTTCTCTACCGTATCTTTACCAACCTGCAAATTTTGAAGCTTCCGATCCAAAGTTGATTTATGGTTATTTAAGCTCTCTAGCTGCCTGATAAGCAGTGCATTTTCATTCTTATTAATTTTAAAACTATCCTGAATTTTCACCTTATCAT
Source organism: Candidatus Omnitrophota bacterium (assembly GCA_022013085.1). GTDB lineage: Bacteria > Omnitrophota > Gorgyraeia > Gygaellales > Profunditerraquicolaceae > UBA6249. The sequence continues at coordinate 6,586 of JAKLQX010000063.1, forward strand.
TTCTTTCTCGTACTACTTCTTGAGACATGCTATCTAAAATCTTCTGATTATAGTCTAATTGCCTCAGGAGATCTTGTTTTTCATTACGTAAACTATTAACATCTAACTCCAAAGTACTCTTACTTCTTTGCAGGGATTCATTAGTAATTTGTAAATTCCTTAATTCACCGCGTATAGAAGTTAATTGCATCTCTAAATCAGTTTTTGCCTTAAGTATCGCTCCCCAATAAGCATCCGTGTTTTGCAAAACAATTTCTTGCTGGACAGCTACTGGCTGCTCACGCTGGCTCTGGCTCCGGCTCTTTAACTTCTCGATTAACTCATCTCTTGCCTTACTTGCCAATTCAAACTTCCTCTGTAAACCACCCAAATCCTCAACTGCTTTATTCCGCTCAACCTTCAAAGAATCAATTTTTTCTTTATTGCTATTTAAATCATTCTCCAGCTGATTAATCTTATTCTCCAGCTGATTAATCTTATTAGTCAAGGTAGTATTCTCGCTTTTTAAATCATTACGTTCCCTAACCAACAGCTGCTGAGAACCAGTTGCCTGCAAGAAAAGAAAAAGACATACTACGGAAAATCCTATTAAACCTATAATAATAAATTTTATCTTCTGTTCCATAATCCCCCCTGTATGGCTTATAATTGGGCGAATACTCTCTCTAAGACTAGGCTAGCCGCCCCCATGGCTACAGCATTCTCTCTCAACTGAGAATAAACAATTTTTATTTCAGCTGTAGCTTCGCGAAAAGCCCAATCCATAATTGTAGACCTGACTTTATTTAAGAAACC
>JAKLQX010000064.1 GCA_022013085.1 Candidatus Omnitrophota bacterium
AAAATCCACCGGACACTTAAAAAGAACCTGCGAAGAAACCTATGATCGAATAAAGAATAAAGAACGCCGCTATAAAATTTACCCTTTTAGTAAACTGCCTTATTTTCATCTTTGCTCCAGCATGGAAGCCTGGCTGCGCGGGACAAATTTCGATAAAACCTTACAATTTACAGATTGCGATGAAGGTGAGGTGGTGCGCTATTTCAGGATGAGTGTGCAAGTGCTAAGAGAAATTTCCCAAGCCCCAGTTGCCTCTTATCTGCTAAAAGATAAAATCAAAGAAACCATCCGTATAATTAACCGCGATATTGTTGACGCCGAAAAACAACTACGGGAAGGTTAAATTTTCAAATAATCGAGCAGGATTTGCTTGTGGTCAAAAGCAAGTTGCAGCTTATTAATTGCTTCGGGTTTTACAATCTTTAAACCTTGCGCATCATCTCCAGCTTTAGGGACGCCCTCGCCTTTAGCAATAAATACTGTGCCGATAGTATGAAATCTGGGATCACGCTTTGGGTCAGAATAAGTGTGAAATTGTTTTACTTCGGTTAACTCCAGATTAGTCTCCTCTTTAGCTTCTCTCTTTACTGCAACTTCCAAGCTCTCACCGTAATCTACAAAACCTCCTGGAAGCGCCCAGCCAAAAGGTGGATTACTACGCTTAATCAAAACTATTCCATCGCTGACTTCAATAATTACATCTACAGTTACATACGGGCCGCCAGAAAGCTTAGTTGTAACATATTCAAGATAACCCAAAACTCCTCTTTTAAAAATATCAAAAGCCTCTTTATTTATTACCGAGAATATTATTTCTTTTAAACACGCATCTTTGCCGCGCAGATAACTTAAAACCTCCTGCCCCATGATCTTCGCAGAAGCTAAAAGCGGAAAACCTCCTGTGCCGCAGCCTAAAGCCGGAAAAGCAATGGAGTTAATTTTTAACTCTGAGGCCAATTTAAGGGAATTTTTACAGGCATTACGGATCATTATTTCATCTGTTTTGAAATCCATACCCATAGTTGCCGCATGAATCACATATTTTGCCGCCAGCTCCCCCGCACCAGTTGCAACTGCTTGGCCAATTTCTATGGGCCCTTTCTTTACTGCTTCTTCTTCAATTATTTTACCACCCTTACGCCTAATTGCACCAGCCACACCAGCACCCATGAGCAATTTATTATTCGCGGCATTAACAATAGCATCTACGCGTAACTCCGTAATATCCCCTATCACCACCTTGATTTCAGTATTTTTAATTTTCATACCTCACCCCATCATTACTATTTAAATTATCGTCATCCTGTTAAATTTTCGTCATCCTGAGCGTAGCGAAGGATCTCTTTTTAGATTCTTCGTCGCTAACGCTCCTCAGAATGACTTTACTTTTACCCGCTAATCACCAATTATTTTTATTAATACTCGTTTCTTGCGTTGGCCATCGAATTCCCCGTAAAAAATCTGCTCCCATGGCCCAAAATGTAATTTACCTTCGGTTACAGCCACCACTACTTCCCTGCCCATAACTGTGCGCTTAAGATGCGCATCCGCGTTATCCTCGCCAGTTAAATTATGTTTATATTTATCTTTACCAAATGGCGCCAGCTTCTCCAGCCAAAGAGAAAAATCTTCATGCAATCCGCTTTCATCATCATTAATAAATACACTAGCGGTAATATGCATAGGATTAACCAAACATAAACCTTCTTTAATCCCGCTTTTTTTCAAAGCCCCTTCTACCTGATCAGTAATATTAATAAAATCATGCCGTTTCTCTGTATTAAAAAATAACTCTTGAGTATAAGCTTTCATATTTTACCACCTTTCTTATCCTACTTTTTACGCATAGAAAACTTCTTTAGCTATTTTCCAAACAATACCTCAGCTAACCCTTTAATAATATTCGTTACCGCAGGTTTAAAATTATATTTTGGTTCCTTAAGTGTGCCACTTAATTTAATTATACCGAATTTTCCCCCTTGTCCGGCAATAGCAGTAGTAACATCCTTAAAGGTTCCGCTTATGGGAACCATTTCACTTAAGATCTCTACATCTAAAACGCCTTCTAAGGAACCATCAAAGCCTATTTTTAACGGCCCGGAAAAATTACAAATATTACTATTTAATTTCAGGTTATTCGTATAAACGAATTTATCTTTTATCAGGAAATTAGAAGTACATTCGGAAAATTGAATATTGCCCAGATCTTTAGTAAACATTATCTTGCCTAATCCCTGAAGCAGGTTAAACTCCCAGAGATTACCTTTGAGAATAGAAAAACTGCCGCTTCCATTGAGTTTATTTAAGTCATCTGAATAACCATTAAGCTTAAGTTCTCCAAGCAATGTTCCGGAGATATTTTTGTTCTTAGACGCGGTATCCAGCTTAAGTTTCTCCAGTTTAATCCCGCTGGCATTTAACTCTAACTGATAAGGAAGATTAACAGTATCCAAGTTCAAAGCGCCATTTCCCTGGATCAATCCATCATAGAAATTAATGCTTATAGCAGGTATTTTTACTATTTTTTGATCGAGTAAAAAATCCAAGGCCAAACTCTGGGCGTTTAAACCATAGAGAGAAAAATTACTGCTGGTGAATTTTGCCTGCAAGTAACAGTTTTTGAAATTGTTCGGGTTCCCGTTAAAATTAAACTGCATCCCTAATTGGCCGGCAAGCTGCAGGGATTTTATCGCGGGATATTGTTTATCCAACAGCTTAGCTAACTTATCCAACTCAAAAATGATATTTCCATTTAAATCAGCCCTAAGATTTGCGGAATCAAAACTATCAATATCTCCGTTGACTGAAAATTGTGAATCAAAATATTTACCCTTAAGCTGGTTAACTTTTATTTTCTTGCCCGATAAATTAAAATCCGCCCCTAATGATAAATCTTCAGAAAAAAGTTTCAGGTTAATGCTGGGAGCCTTATAATCAGATAACGTTCCGCTACTCTGATAACTTATCCCCTGATATTTAAATTTAGTATCTTTCCAATTTAACCCCTGCTGGCTAAATCCAATAACCCCTGCGGCATCCTCAACAGGTTGATCAAGTTTATCTAATTTTAAAACTGCCCCGGATACCCCCAATTCACCCTGCGCTATCCAGGTGCCTTGTGCATCCGGGTGTACTCTTAAGGATAAAGCAGCTTTACCCGAAGCTGTATTAACTAAAGTGAAATTAAATTTCTCTTTGGCAATAGAAGGAAAAATACTGAGGTCAAAATCAGTGCTCAGGCTTAATACCGGAGTATTGAAATCCTTGATCCCCAACTTAATTTCAAAAGGCACACCCAACAGCTCAGCTTTAAGGCCATCAGCAACTAGAGAGCGCTGGTTAAAAGAAAATTTACCGTGCAGGTTCTTGATTTCGCCGATTAAATCTATGCCTGTTATATCAGCTTGCCAAATATTACAGGAACCGTCAAAAGCAGTTTTTTTAGTTGGCAAGTTATATTCAACCTTAACTTGCACTTCAGAGTTTAATTTAGCTTTTAGCTTATCTTTTTCCAAGGCTAAGTTTTGCCCCTTGGCGTTAATATCAGCCTGCAATATCTGGTCTTTAAGATTAACCTGGGCCTGCAAATCAATCAAGCCTGCAACTAAGTTACTCAAATTATTGTAATAGGAAGCGAATTCCGCGGGTTGTAAATTCTTAACTGCTATATTACTGGATAATTCACGGGTTAAGATTTTATATTGCCCTGAAGCGCTGATAAAAACAACGGGATCATACGCTATCTCCCCTTTAAAATTAAACTTTACGCTTGCCGGTAGGCTTAAATACAGATTAAACTGGATATTCTTGATTTCTTTTTTGAATTTAGTTGCCAGGGTATCATCCTGAAAAACAAGATTGCCCGATGAGACGCTTATTTTTAAAACAGAAACACTGAAATCTGATTTTTTCGCCGGTACTTGCGAGGATGCAAAAAGATCCTGCAGATTAAAACTTCCGTCTGACTTGCGCTCTAAAAAGATATGCGGGCTTTTAAGAGTTATTCCGGGAATAATAATTTGTTTCTTGAGGATAGGCCAGATAAAAATAGAACAGGTTGCCTGGCGCGTGCTTAAAATCACATTCTGGGTGTCGGAAATAACCAAATCTCGTAAAATCAGCCCGCTGAATATGCTAAACTTCACGGATTTTAAGGTTACATCTTTTCCAGTTTGTTTTTTTAGCGTTGAAACGATAAGTGATTTTATTTTTACAGGAAGGATTACTTTATTCAGGTAGATGATGCCGCCAGCAAGGATCAAAAGTAAAACCAGCGTAATTATAATGAATTTCTTCATTTTCTCTTTTTAATTATTCTAGCAGCTAATCCAAAAGCCTCTGTTTTGTTTTTAATTTTACCTACTGCCTGGGCCTCCTCTAATTCGCTAAGCACCTTGCCGATTAAAGGAGAAGCTGGCAATTTAAATTTACGCATAATATCAAAGCCGCTTAGAAAACGTACGAGTTTCTTTTCGTCTTTCTTCTTTAACAACCTGTTAATTAAGGCTTTAACTGTTTTTTCATGATTCCTGCGCGATAACGCCGTAGTTAATGGCCCTTTAGTAGCACGCTGATCAGCTAATGACAATAAAAGCACAGCTAAGGCATCTATTCCTGTATCGCGAAAATAACGAAAAATTGCCCTTTCAGTAGGCTTGAGATTACCCGCTAGATAACCCGGACGTAAATGCCAAAGCACAATTCTTTCCAGACAATGGCATTCATCGTTAGACAATTTTAATCTACGGCAAATTATTCGGGTTATTCCTAAACCAATTCTTTCATGGCCATGAAAAATAATCTTTTTCTTCTCCCGACGCATTGCCTTGGGTTTTCCTACGTCATGCAGGATACAGGCAAATTTTATCAGGCTTGATCTTTTGCGTAAGCTTGAGATCTGTTCATCAAGATACTCTTTAATCTGAACATCTTTATTAACAACGCCTAACAATGTTTCAAATTGGCGTAAAGTTTCCAGAGTATGCTGCCAAACATCAAGATGGTGATACGGACCCTGGCCAATTTTACGCATTGGCTTGATCTCCGGAAAAATCATCTCTAAAATTTTTAACTTATCCAGAGTAACTAAAGCAGCATAAGCCTGGTTACTATCAAAAACCTTGAATAGTTCATCCCGGATACGCTCGCTTGAGACTGAACCAATCTTCTGTTTATCTTTGTTTACCAATAACTTTGTTTCTTTATTCAAAACAAACCCTAGCATACAACTAAAACTAAACGCGCGCAAAATTCTTAAAGGATCCTCTTTAAATGAGTTCTTATGCGTAGCCCGGATTATTTTATTTTTAAGATCCTCTCTACCGGAATACGGATCAATAATAAGCGTATTTAAATCTTTATTCGAAAAAACATCGCCTAATGCTAAAGCCATGGAATTTATAGTAAAATCGCGGTGCAAAAGGTCTTTTTCCAGGGTCGGAGCGCGAAAATCCGTAAAATCAAAAGTATAATATTTGCCTTCAATTTTTTTAACTAAGCGGCAAGCAGCATGTTCTTCATCTAAAACTACAAAACCAGCTTTAAGTTTTTTCGCTAAAACGCGCCCAAAACTTATAGCTGAACGCTTTAAACAAAAATCAAAATCCGGGTTATCCTTATTGCGGCCCAAAATCAGGTCGCGCAAAGCTCCGCCTACAAGATATAATTTTACTTTTTTTGCTTTAGAAAAATTATAAATCGGCTTTAAGCTCTCTTTTTCTTTTTCAGTGAAGATTAACATAGATTTATTTATCGCGCTTTGCCAGGCAGGCTGACTAATCAAAAATTACTTATTTTTATTGAATACTTCTGACTGCTTGATAATTTCGTCTTCTACAAATATCGGAGCATGGAATCTTACTGCTAAAGCAATGCTATCCGATGGCCGGGCATCAATGGTTTTTAGCTCACCTTTAGCGGTTTTCATCACAATCTTAGCATGAAAAGTATTTTCTTCTAACTTATCAATAATCACTTTTTCAATTGTTGCCTCAAGATCCTTAAGTATCAGGTAAATTAAATCATGGGTTAACGGCCGGGGAGGATTAAAACCGCTGATCTTAAGTTTTATCGCTGAAGCTTCATTTAAACCGATGACAATCGGTAAAATCCTTGTGCCGTTTTTTTCTTTAAGCGCAATTAACTGGTCATGGCGTTTCTCATCAATAACAATTTTATTTAACTCCATCTCAATCATTACCACTCCTCTATATTCTGGGTAAGCTTAAAAATGTATGTGTTTATTAATATGTATTATAAGGCGGAATACGGCGGTTATCAAGGAAATTCCGGGTGTTTAACAATAAGTTTCAGGGCTCGCTTAAGTAAACTCCTACCCGGCTCTTTACGATGCCAGGGTGAGGCGCCTGAAGGATGAGGCAAGGGAATAAGATCAAAAGAATGTTTATCGCAGGTTACTGCGAACTTCCTGCCGATGATCTGGTCGAGCTTTTGCAACGGAATAAATTGGGTAATCGCCAGCTTGCCAACCGGAATAACCAAAGCCGGTTTTAAAATATCCAATTCGCGTTTAAGCCAGACAGAACAATTTAAAACTTCCTGCGGTGACGGTACCCGGTCCCCGCCTGTGGGATTTTTCCCGGGAAAACAGCGGCACACTGCCGCCATATATATAGAAGCGCGGAATTTCTCTTCACTCATTCCCGCGGCTGTATTAAACCAGCGAAAAAGCGTCTTACCCGCGGTCCAGGCAAACGGCCGGCCCAGCTTAGGCTCTTTATCCCCCGGCGCCTGGCCCACTAGTAAAACTTTGCTTACCACCGCTCCCCCGCTAACTACTGGCGGATGCATTTTCCGACACTTCCGGCACTGCCGCAGTTTTTTAACCTGCGCGGTGAGTTTTTTGGCGATATCTTTTTTATTTCTGCAAATCTCTGTCATTGGTCGTTTGCTGATAATTCCTCTAAATACTCCCAACGCCGGTAGGCCTTCTCAAGCTCATTTGACAAAAATTCTGATCTGGCCTTGGTTTTTACGATTTCCGCGGCATCTTTCTCGTAAAAATTAAAATCACCCAAAAGATCGTATATCTGCTTCTGTTCAGCTTCTATTTTCTCAATTACTGACGCAAGGTTATCGAGTTCACGCTGCTCTTTAGCGGTAAGCGAGCGTGCAACTACAGGTTTTTTAGGCCGAATAATTTCTTTTGCCGGTTTTGTTTTTACCAAAGCTAGCTCCACAGGTTTGCATTGGCTTAACCAATCATCATAACCGCCGGCATACTCATTGATCAGGCCATCTCCTTCTAAAACCATAGTCGAGGTTACCACATTATTCAGAAAAGCCCTGTCATGGCTAACCAAAAGCAGCGTGCCCGGATACTCCAGCAGCAATTCTTCCAACAACTCCAAAGTCTCAATATCCAGATCATTAGTTGGCTCATCCATGACTAAAACATTCGAAGGCTTAGAAAATAGCCGCGCCAGGAAAAGACGATTGCGTTCTCCACCCGAAAGAACCTTGATCGGCGTACGCGCCCGATCAGGGGTAAAAAGAAAATCCTGCAAATATCCGATGATATGTTTAGGCTTACCATTAATCACGATGGTATCGGATTCTCCGTTAACATTCTCAGCCACAGTTGCCTCTTCATCCAATTGTTCGCGCAGCTGATCATAATAAGCGATCTGCAGATTCGTTCCCAAAACCACCTTGCCTTTTTGCGGAGCAAGTTTGCCCAACAAGAGACGCAACAAAGTTGTCTTGCCGCTGCCATTAGGCCCGATCACGCCAATTTTATCGCCCCGCATTATTTGCGTAGTAAGATCCCTGACCAAACATTTTTCTCCGTACCCAAAACCCAGTTGCGAGATCTTCACCACCCGATGTCCCGAAGGATCAGCTTTCTGCGCCCGCATACGCACCTGGCCCATCGCCTTACGCTGCGTCTTTTTTTCTTCCCGCAAACGTTCCAGCGCCTTAACCCGGCCTTCGTTACGGCACCTGCGCGCCTTAACCCCTTTACGGATCCAGATCTCTTCATCCACTAATTTTTTATCAAAATGGCCCCACCGCGCTTCATCAATATCCATTGCTGCTTGTTTACGTTCCAGGAAAGTCTTATAATCACATGGCCAGCTATATATTTTCCCCCAGTCAAGCTCAATGATCCTCGTGGCTAAACGCGTCATAAACATCCGGTCATGCGTCACAAAAAAAACCGTGCCGGAATAATTAAGCAAAAATCCTTCCAGCCAAAGCATAGAGTCAATATCCAAATGGTTAGTCGGCTCATCCAGCAGTAAAACCTCCGGCTTCAGCACCAGTGCCCTGGCCAAAAGCGCCCGGCGTTTTTGCCCACCGGATAACTTGGCAAAATCACTATCCGGATCAAGTTTCATTTTAGCAATAACTTCCTGGATCTGATTATTCACATCCCAGCTATCAGTATGATCAAGTTTATCCTGCAACGCATCAAGTTGTTTTAATAATTGCGCAGTATGCTGTGTTTGTAAACGATGCGTAAGATGATGGTGTTGGCTTAATAGTTCGCCGCGTGGCCCCAGGCCTGAGAGAACAATATCAAAAACACTCCCGGAAATATCCACGGGTACTTCCTGCGGTAAATAGGCAACCTGAATTCCTTTTTGCACAATCACGTTGCCAGTGTCAACCTCCTGAGTGTCAGTCATCACCTGCATTAAAGTCGTTTTTCCCGCGCCATTGCGGCCAAGCAGAGCGATACGTTCACCAGTCTCCAACTGCAAATCTAGGCAATCAAAGATAAGCGGCCCATTAAACGCAAGATTAATTTCCTGTAAACTGATTAAAGCCATTTTATAACCAACCTTTTTATTGTATTAGGAATTAAGAAAAACAGATCGAAAGGAAAACGTCAGAGTTATTATCGTTATCAGTTATTCCCATGCTTCTTCCATTGCGCTACGTCATCAGAAAACTGACTAGATATATTATTTCGTTTAATTATATCCTGAGTGATCTTATCTATATCCTTACATGTTAAAATAATCTTTTCTTTATCTTCAGCTTCAAAAACAATATTTTCTCCCTGCGTTTTTTCTATTAGCTCAACAAATTGCTTAAACGAATCAAACTCCTTACCATTAACTTTAGTGATTATTTCAAATCCGCGATCATGATAACCAATATTAATTTCATCTGAAAGGACTTTCAAAAGGACAACGATCTCTTTTTTACGTTTCTCATTCAAGCTACCTAAACCCACATTATAATAAATAAAAGACAGTGGCGGTAAATTATCATTACTGCCCAACGAGTTAATTAAATCCGTGCTTAATATCGTAAAAATAAGACCCCCATAAACATAAAACGAAGGCCTATCAGAATGATTCGCAATCTTCACCAAATCCGGAATAGGTTTTAGCGGAACCTTCTCAATAATTATCTTATTTTCACGCCGGATTTTCAACACCGCTGTTTCGCCGATCTTTTGCATGTTAATGAGGTGCGCCATATCTAAACGCTCATTATCTCTAAAGGTAAATGTAGCATCATCACTGATTGCAACCCCGTTTACCTCAAGGATTATATCGCCCTCTTTCAAAAAACCATCCGCAGAAGAAAAAGGCAATATACTATACACTAAAACTCCTCCTGCATTATCTGCAACACCATAATACTTACGTAGGGATTTATTCTCAGTATTACTAAAATAAATGCCTAAATAAGGAAAACCTGCATATTGGCTACCTACCGAATCCTCCAAAAAATGATTAATAATAGGAGCAGGGATAATATAGCCGATATTCTGGCTATCAGACATTCCCTGCATCACAATTCCCACAATCTTGCCGTTATTAATTGCCGGGCCGCCGCTGTTACCAGCATTAATTGCAGCGTCAATCTGCACTCCCAATAAACTCAGATCGCTGTTGACGTATCCAATATTTTCAATACGTGAAACCACGCCCTGAGTAATAGAAAGCTTGTCACCTCCCATCGGAAAACCGACCACGGTTACTTTATCCTGAAGTTCAGGCAACTCTCCGATTTCTAAAGGCAAAACCCCATTAAAAAATTCAGGATCTTCCACGCGTAAGATTGCTAAATCACAATCATTTCCAACCGTTTCAACCTTGGCAATATACTTTTTTTGACTGGACTCCCTGCGTACTTGTATAAAAGTATTCTGATTCACTACATGGGCATTAGTCAAAATACGATTACCCTGAATAATACATCCAGAGCCGGTTATTTCCTGGACACCTCTAGATTGCCAGGGATTAACGTAATCTATGGTATTGCGGGTTGCAAAAATCTTAACTACGGAATCAGTTTTAAAATCCGCAGCAGTTGCTGAAACTAATAAAACCTCAGCGGGAAAAAACATAAACCCGAAAATTATCAACCCAACTCTTACAATTATCCGCTTAATCTTCTTCTTATCCATTATTCCTCCAAAATCAAACAGAAACAACTAAAAGGCTTAGCAAGAAACTGATGATACTGAAAAGGATATATCCCCAAAAAGCCGGCCCGAAACCTGTAATCACGAAACCTTTGACAATTTTAGACACAAGGAGAAAAAGCGCTCCATTGATAAAAAGGGTGAATAATCCTAAAGTAATGATATTGATCGGCAGCGTAATCAAAATAATCAAAGGCCTCAAGAAAGCATTAATAATCCCCAGCACCAGGGCAATTACCAGGACAGTAGCGGTACTTGAAACTTCTATGCCTCTTACAATGTGCGCCACAATAAAAATCGACAACGCGCTAATTCCCCATCTTACCAAGAAGTGCATCATCTTAAACTCCTCCTTTAGTTTTACCCCTATTCCACACTTTTTCTTCCTTCGGCATACTTACAAAAATCGCAATCCTGGCCACTTGCCGGTATTATATCGCTGATTAAGCACTTATGTATATCTAATATTGTACCCTCTATCCAACGATCATCCCCGATATAAGGTATGATCTTGATATTAAAATCCAGCTTAGCCCCAAATTCATCCCTATCGGTCAATCCGTTACAATACACAAAATAACCCGTTGAAGATACATTAAAAACATTCCTCCTAAACAACCACTGGTATATCTCCATCTGCCTCTTATAAGAAATCTGCCAATCCGCATTTATATTCACCTCTTCTTCTTTTGAAGTGCTCTTATAATCTACTATAAATAGCTGCCCATCCGGTGCAACCCAAAGATCATCTATCCCTCCAGAAAACAAAAGATTAGTCGCCCCATGTAAATACTCTATCCCACCATGTAGAGCATCCCGCCAAGAATTAAGCTTTTCGTGTTTAAAAGGAACTGCCTTAATGCCATTGGCTTCCATAAGCGGATGAATTGTCTGCTTTGCTCTATAGATATCAAATTCTTTCTTCAGTAATTTGTCTACCGCGGAGTTTAAAGAAAAAGGATACCCCGGCGGTTGTCCTACCCCTAATCTTCTATCCAAGTAGAAGCAACGCGGACAATTCATGAAAAGTTCGATTTTGGAGCGGCTTAATTTAAAGGAATATTTACTTTTAGGATCGAATAAATTTTTAGTTTTTCTAGCAGTGTAATATTTAGACATGTATTCTTATTACCTATTTACGCTATCGCAATTTTTCAATGCATTCATCCACAGTCTTAACAAAAGTAACCAGTTCATTACAACAAGAAATCTTGCGCTTGATTCTCGTTTTTTCGCTCAATACCGGCTCTTTTTTCAAACAGGTCAAAGCTGGCTTCCAAAAATCACCTAACATAATTATCGGCTTAGGATCAATTAACCCTTTATTCAGATGTTCAAGCACTGCGGATAATTCTAATAATGTTCCAGTGCCACCCGGTAGAACAATAAAAGCATCTGCTTTCTTAAGCATAATATCAATCCGCTCAAACAAGCAATCCGCAACAATCTCTTCATCGATGAATGCATTTGCTTTTTTATATATAGGCTTCTCCCATTTATACCAGGTCACGCCGATGGTCTTGCCACCGGCAGATTTGGCCCCGCGCGAAATATCCTCCATTGTGCCCCCAAAACCTCCGGAAATTACGGTGGCGCCTTTCTGAGCAAGTAATTTACCCAGCCGAACAATTTCTGCCTTTTCTTTTTTGCTTAAATCTTTATAACTACCGAAAATACATACTTTTTTAACCATATAAATCCCAATAAATATTTGTTATATAACAATATTGTTTACAATAAGTTAAATAAACTATCTATATTACTCTGATTATATATGACTTATAGCCTATCGTCTAGTCTTTCCATGTACAGTGCTCTGGACGACCATCAAAAGGAGAGTCCATTTATAGGACGGGCAATAATATTGCACAAGGGGGCGGCTTCTCCGTTTACATCTATTGGTAAATTTGATAGGTAACTCCTGTAAGAACGCCCAGAAATACGGCGCGGCAGAAAGGGTCTCTGGATACAGGTAAACAAAAAGACTATTGACCGCATCTGATCAATAGCCTTTAAAATCTCCCACTAAGCGAGGTGGACAAAAAAGATAAATAGTTTTTTATTTCTCCAGAATGTCCTTAGAAAAACGGCATGCATGATTAATAGGGTATTTGCCTGTGAAACAAGCTGTGCAGAAATTTTCCTTAGAAATAGGCATTGCATTCAGCATACCTTCAAGGCTTAAATATTCCAAACTATCTGCACCAATAAAATCACGAATCCAAGCAATATCATGTTTTGAGGCCACGAGTTCTTTTTTAGTAGGAAAATCTATCCCATAAAAACAAGGAAATTTAAGCGGCGGACAACTCACTCGCATATGTATTTCTTTTGCCCCTGCCTGGCGTATAGTTTTTATTCGCATTCTACTAGTCGTACCACGCACAATAGAATCTTCAACAATAATTACTTTTTTGCCATTTAATACTTCTTTTAAAGGATTTAGTTTTATTTTTACCCGAAAATCACGTAAATCTTGAGTCGGCTGGATAAACGTCCTTCCGATATAATGATTACGAATCATCCCAAACTCAAAAGGAATCTTAGATTTTTCAGAAAATCCTAAAGCCGCAAACACTCCAGAATCAGGAATTGGCATTACTAAATCAGCCTTAGCGCCAAATTCAGTTGCTAATTGCACTCCCAGCTTTTTACGCGTCAGATATACATTATTTTCAAAAATATTACTGTCTGGCCTGGCAAAATAGATATATTCAAAAATACAAAAAGCGCGAGCGCTTTTCTTAAAAGGCATAACCGACTCTATCTTATCTTTATAGATAAATACAATCTCTCCGGGTTGTATATCCCTTATATATTTAGCGCCGATTAAATCTAAGGTGCAAGTTTCACTGGCTAAAATATATGCGCCGTCAAACTTACCTAAACAGAGCGGACGAAAGCCATAGGTATCTCTTGCCCCGATTAAAATATCATTGAGCATCAGCACTAAAGAATAAGCTCCTTCTAATTTAGAAAGCGACCAAATGATTGCCTCTTTTATATCCTTTTGCTGACTATGCGCAAGAAGATGGGCAATAATTTCAGAATCCATACTCGTCTGAAATAAAGCGCCTTTGTTTTCAAGTTCTCGATGAAGATCAAACGTATTAGTAAGATTTCCATTATGCGCAATAGCAATATCACCGACTTTTGATTTTACATAAAAAGGCTGGGTATTTTTGATGTTGCTGCTTCCTGTAGTGGAATAACGCAGATGCCCTATTGCAAATTCACCGCGTAAGCTTCGAAGAATTTTTTCATTAAAAACATCACTCACTAAACCCAAGGCTTTATGCAAATGCACCTTTTTACCATTACGGGTAATTATTCCAGCAGACTCTTCTCCCCTATGCTGAAGCGCATAAAGGCCTAAGCAGACAAGTTGTGCTGCATCTTTATGTGGATATACCCCGAATATTCCGCACATGATAACCCCTCAATCTTTTTCTGTAACGAACCTCTCCACTGTTCGTTTAAATCTTCTAAAGACAAATAAATCAATTCTTCTATATCATTTATAATTCTTAAAACTCTACCACCGGTTTTACCAATAACATAAAATGGGGCTTTAAATCCCAAAGCGATTTTTCTTACCTTTTCCACGGAATCTTTACTACAGGAAAGAATTATCCTTGATTGGGATTCGCCAAAAAGTAAGGCATCTAGCCTCATGTCATAATTTAGCTTATTGATGTTAGCGCCGATCATTTTATCTTTATTTGAGATGCAGCATTCAGCCAGAGCCACGGCTAATCCTCCTTCAGAACAATCATGGGCTGAATTCACCAGACCTTTCTCTATTGCTTTAAGCGCCGTTTTCTGAACCGCCTGTTCTAGTTTGAGGTCTAACTGTGGCGCATCGCCTTTGGTTAAATTATGAATCTCTTTCAGATACTCGCTGGCACCCAATTCTTCCCGACAATAGCCTAAAAGAATGATAGCGTCGCCCTCTTGTTTAAAATTTTGCGAACAGGCTTTATTTATATCATCAAGAATTCCTATCATGCCTATCGCCGGAGTAGGATTAATCGCTGACTTTGGGCTTTCATTGTAGAAAGATACATTCCCGCTTACTACGGCTACATTAAATGATCTGCAAGCATCGGCGATACCTTCCACGCAATTTTTAAACTGCCAAAAGCTTTCTGGTTTCTTGGGGTTTCCAAAATTAAGACAATCTGTAACTGCTGCTGGATGGGCTCCGGAACAAACCAGATTCCTCGCTGCTTCTGCTACGGCAATCTGCGCGCCCTTGTAAGGATTAAGAAAGCAATAACGGCTATTACAATCAGTGGTAGCAGCGATTCCCTTATTTGTTCCTTTTAATCTTAAGACTGCCGCATCTGAACCGGGCAAAACTACAGTATTGGTTTGCACCATATGGTCGTACTGCTGATATACCCAGGACTTATTCGTAATAGACGGAACAGCCAAAAGTTTAAGCAAAACCTTATTGTAATCTTTGGAGTCGGGAATTTCGCTAAGTTTAAGTTTATTTAATTTTTTTAAATATCTTGGCTTCCTATAAGGCATATCATATATCGGCGCCTTAGTTAAAGAATGTGCATTTATCTGGGCCACTATTTTACCATTATCTCTAATAGTGACGAATCCATCTTTAGTAACCCTACCAATAACAGAAGCATTAAGCTCCCATTTCAAAAATATCTTCTTTATTTGCTCCTCTTTCCCTTTTTTAACACAAACCAACATCCTTTCTTGAGACTCAGACATCATAATCTCCCAAGGCTCCATATTTTCTTCTCGCCTCGGAACAGCCTTAAGCTCTACATCCATCCCAGAATTACCTGCAGATGCCATTTCAGATGTACAACAAGTAAGACCGGCTGCTCCCATATCCTTAATCCCCACAAGATAACCTGTATTGATCGCCTCCAAAGTCGCTTCGATTAAACACTTCTCAGTAAAGGGATCTCCGATCTGAACCGTCGGCCTCTTTTCTTCTCCTTCTTTAAATTCGTTAGAGGCAAGAATACTACAGCCACCAATTCCGTCTCGTCCGGTGCTTGAGCCAACATACATTATCGCATTGCCTACACCGTATGCGCGCGCTCTCATTAATTTTTCTTTTTTAGCAATACCGATGCACATCGCGTTAACCAAACAATTCCCGCTATAACTTTCATCAAAGTAAATTTCACCGCCTACTGTTGGTACTCCAACACAGTTTCCATAGAACTGAATTCCGTTTACAACACCGCTGAGCAGATATTTATCATATGCCTGACTAAACGGTCCAAAACGCAGTGAATTCAAGGAGGCAATTGGCCTGGCACCTGCGGTAAATATATCTCTAATAATTCCACCTACTCCGGTAGCCGCTCCTTGCTTAGGCTCAATCTGTGAAGGATGATTGTGACTTTCCATCTTAAAGATTATGGCTAAGTCATCAATAATAATCCCCCCGGAATCTTCTCCGATTAACGTCTTATACTTACCAGTCTTGGGCAAAAGTTTTAGCCATTTGCGGGAACACAAATATCCACAATGCTCAGACCACTCCACTGAAAACATGGCCAGTTCTGTGTTTGTGGGCTTACGCTTTAGAATCCTTAAGATATCTTGGTATTCCTTATCATTTAAACTAAGCGAATGATATACATCTGGCTTTACCATCTTCTTTTTTCCTCTAACCATTTAACTATTGATTGAAATATAAAATAACCGTCTTCTGAACCAAGTTCTTTTTCGGCACTACGTTCAGGATGCGGCATTATCCCTAAAATATTTCCTTTTTTGTTGATAATACCCGCAATATTATCTAATGCGCCATTAGGATTGAATTGATCATCAACTTCTCCTGTGGCAGAACAATAACGGAATACTATTTGGTTATTATCTCTTAACTCTTTTAACCCAGCTGCACCAATATAATAATTTCCTTCATTATGCGCGATAGGAATTTTTAAAATCTGGCCAGCCTTACAGAAATTAGTGAATCTCGTTTGATTATTTTCTGTCTTTATATAAACATACCTACAGATAAAATGAAGATCCCTATTTCTCAACATCACGCCGGGCAAAAGCCCTGCCTCAAGGAGGATTTGAAAACCATTACAAATTCCGATTACTGTGCCACCCTTTCCAACAAACCCAGCAATAGACTTCATCACTGGAGAGAATCTCGCTATTGCACCTGTGCGCAGGTAATCTCCGTAACTAAATCCGCCTGGCAGGACAACACAATCAACCCCATCAAGATCAGTATCTTTATGCCAGATATACTTGGCAGACTTACCTAAAACATCCTTGATGACATAAAAACAATCCTGATCGCAATTAGAACCGGGAAAAACTACGATACCAAATTTCACTTATCCCCCTTTTATCTTAAAATTGTAATCTTCAATTATTGAGTTTGCCAGTAGCTTTTTACACATCTGATTAATTTCTTGTTCCGCTCTTTTTTTATCTTTCAAATTCAGCTTAATAATCACTAATCTTCCAATACGAACGTCCCTTAAATTTTTATAACCCAATGATTCAAGGGCGTGCTTAATAGTCAAACCTTGTGGATCAGCAACAGTTTTCTTTAAAGTAATATAAACTTCTGCTTTTAACATAGTTTCCTTCCTGCCTGCCGGCAGGCAGGCTAAAAATTCAGCTTTAAGACTCGTAGGTTGAATAATAATAAGGAGTAAATGCCTCAAACTCCGCGGCACAAGTATCTACTAACTTATAATCTGGCTTTATTCCTAAATCCATCCGCCATTTTCTTATGGCACCTTCGCTTTGGTTTAATAAACGCGCCAACTGCACATCTGAAAAACCAAATTCTTTTGCCCTTTTAAGTAACTCAACCGAAATTTTATCATTATTTAATTTCAATTTTTCTTTTATCTCTGCTTCCATCTCAATAATCTGCCTGATATTTTCCAGAAACCAGGGATCAATATCAGTCAAGTTATAGATTTTATCTACGTTATAGCCTCTCTTCATTGCTTCTTTTATATAGAGAATTCTTAAGACATTAGGAATTCTTAAATTTTTTATTAACTCATCCTCGTTTGGCGAATATTTTAAATCATCCAAACCGGTAAGGCCTATTTCTAAAGAGCGAAGCGCCTTTTGCAGAGCCTCTTTAAAAGTCCTGCCTATAGCCATTACCTCACCCACTGACTTCATTGATACGGTCAGAGTAGGATCTGCTAAAGGAAATTTCTCAAAGGTAAAACGGGGGATTTTAACTACACAATAATCAATAGTAGGCTCAAAACAAGCAGGAGTTTTTTTAGTAATGTCATTAGAAATTTCATCTAAAGTATAACCTACAGCTAATTTTGCAGCAATCTTAGCAATCGGGAACCCGGTTGCCTTAGAAGATAAGGCAGAACTTCTTGAAACGCGAGGGTTCATCTCAATAATCACCATCCGGCCAGTCTTTGGATGAACAGCAAATTGAATATTCGAACCTCCCGTCTCAACGCCAATTTCCCGGATACAGGCAATCGCTGCGTCGCGCATTTTTTGGTACTCTTTATCAGACAAAGTTTGAGTTGGTGCAACCGTAATACTATCTCCGGTATGCACTCCCATAGGATCAAAATTTTCAATAGAACATACAATTACTACGTTATCTTTTTTATCCCGCATGACCTCAAGCTCAAATTCTTTCCAGCCGGCAACTGATTCTTCAATTAAAATCTCGCTGATCCTACTAGACTCAAGCCCATGTTTAGCTAATTTTTTAAATTCCTCTAGATTATAAGCAACACTGCATCCAGTGCCGCCTAAAGTAAAACTCGGCCGGATAATTACCGGAAAGCCTACTTTTTTAACTACTTCAGAAGCTTCTTGTAAATTATAAGCCTTTTCACTCCTAGGCAAATCTAACCCGATTTTTTGCATTGCCATTTTAAAAAGTTTTCTATCTTCGCCTTTTTTAATTGCTTTAATATTTGCTCCGATAGTTTGAACTTTATATTTTTTTAATATTCCTTTTTCTGCCAACTCTACAGCTAAATTTAAGGCAGTCTGACCACCTAAAGTAGGAAGCAAAACATCAGGCCTTTCCTCCGCAATAATTTTTTCCAAGATTTCTATAGTTAAAGGTTCAAGGTAAATCCTGTTTGCCATCTCCGGATCAGTCATAATCGTAGCTGGATTTGAATTCACTAAAATCACATTGTATCCCTCTTGCTTTAAAACCTTGCAAGCTTGGCTTCCTGAATAATCAAATTCACAGGCTTGTCCGATAACAATCGGTCCGGAACCAATGATGAGAATTTTTTTGATGTCTTTACGTTTTGGCATGTTTTTTCATTAAGTCGATAAAACTTTTAAACAGATACTTTGCATCATGCGGCCCTGCAGAAGCCTCAGGGTGAAACTGCACGGAAAATATAGGTAACTTTTTATGCCGCATCCCTTCCAAAGTTTGATCGTTAAGATTTATATGGGTGATTTCTACTTCTTTTTTATTCAGCGAATCAATGTCTACACAAAACCCGTGATTCTGCACCGTCACAGAAACTTTTCCGCTCTTTAAATCTTTTACCGGATGATTTGCGCCGTGATGACCGAATTTCAGTTTATAAGTCTTACCACCTAATGCCAACCCAAGCATCTGATGCCCCAGGCAAATTCCGAATATTGGTAATTTGGTAATCAGTTTACGTGTAGTTTGCACAACATAACTCACTGCTTGCGGATCTCCCGGGCCATTTGATAAGAGTAAACCATCTGGCTTTAGACTTAAAATTTCCTCACTAGATGCATGCGCCGGCAAAACAATAACCTGACATTTATGTTTAACTAATTCCCGTAAGATGTTATATTTTACTCCGCAATCAAGCACGATTACTTTATACGCTCTCTGTTTAACATTTAACCAAAGATGTTTTTTATCTATGGTTACCTCCTTTACTAAATCAATGCCCACTAATCCAGGAGAATTCTTGGCTTTCTTAATTAAACTCTTTTCATCTAAATCTTCAGTAGATAAAATTGCCTTCATTGCTCCGGATTTTCTAATATGCAAGGTAAGAACGCGCGTATCTATACCTTCAATACCTAAAATTTTATTTTCTTTAAGATAACCAGCTAAGGATTGACTACTGCGCCAATTACTGGAAATTTTGCTGCATTCCTTAACTACAAAACCTTCTAAAAATGGCTTACGCGATTCCACATCTTCTTTATTGATTCCATAATTACCTATGAGCGGATAAGTCATAGTTACAATTTGGCCTTTATAAGAAGGATCAGTAAGGATTTCCTGATAGCCGGTCATACTGGTGTTAAATACGACTTCGCCGTATCTTTCGCCGGGGGCGCCAAAAGATTTTCCTTTAAAAATTCTTCCGTCTTCTAAGGCAAGTATCGCTTGCATTTTATTTCTGCAGGTTTAAGGCAGCTTTAATAAATTCCCTGAACAGCGGATGGGCTTTATCTGGCTTGGATTTAAATTCAGGATGAAACTGCACTGCTACAAAATAAGGATGTTTCTTTAGCTCAATCATTTCTACTAGATTCTTTTTCGGATAAATTCCGGAGAAAACTATTCCTTTTTTCTCCAACAGTTTCCTATATTTATTGTTAAATTCATACCTATGACGATGCCGCTCGGAAATCTTTGTCTTACCATATACTCTAAACGCCAAAGTATTTTTCTTAATCTTGCAAGGGTATGCACCCAAACGCATCGTACCTCCTAAATCTTCAATCTTTCTCTGTTCCGCTAGTAAACTGATTACCGGATTTTTTGTTTTAGGATTAAACTCAGTAGAGTTGGCATCTTTTAGGCCGCAGATATTCCGTGAAAATTCAATTACTGCACATTGCATACCCAAACACAAGCCCAAAAAAGGAATTTTATTAACCCTGGCAAATTTAATCGCTTTAATCTTACCCTCAATCCCTCGATACCCAAAACCACCCGGTACAAGAATTCCAGAAATATCTTTTAGAAGTTTCTCCGGACCTTTTTTTTGGATGTCTTCGGAATCTACTCTTCTAATTTCTACTTTTGCATCGCTATATATACCTGCGTGAATCAAAGACTCATAAATGGATTTATAGGCATCCTGTAAAGCAATATATTTACCTACCAACGCTATTACTACTTTATTTTTAGGTTTGATTACCCTTTCTACTACATTCTTCTCCCAATCCTTTAAATCTGAAAATTTACAGATTAACTTAAAATGACTTAAGATAATTTCATCTAGAATTTGATTCTTAAAAACTAAAGGGATCTGGTAAATCGACTCTACATCCTTAGCTTCAA
Organism: Candidatus Omnitrophota bacterium; assembly: GCA_022013085.1. Classification (GTDB taxonomy): domain Bacteria; phylum Omnitrophota; class Gorgyraeia; order Gygaellales; family Profunditerraquicolaceae; genus UBA6249. The sequence continues at coordinate 20,661 of JAKLQX010000064.1, forward strand.
TAACTGCTTGCTTACGTACATTACAAAATAGAGATATCTTTTCCTTTAGTTCATTGGTCAATATCTTTTCAGTACGACAAATTAATATATCCGGCTGGATCCCGATTTCACGTAATGTCCCTACGCTATGTTGTGTCGGCTTTGTCTTTATCTCATCTGCGCACTTTATATAAGGAACAAGAGTAAGATGAATATAGATCACATTATCCCTACCTATATCTAAGCTGAATTGCCTGGCTGCTTCAAGAAACGGCAAACTCTCAATATCGCCTACTGTGCCACCAACTTCAATAATAACGATATCGGCTTTCGATACCTGCGCAACTTTTTTTATCCTCTCTTTTATCTCAGCCGTAATATGCGGAATTACCTGAATTGTCTTACCTAAATAATCTCCGTGCCTTTCTTTAGAAATTACCGTGTTATACACCTGACCAGTAGTAACATTATTGAATTTTGTCATCTGGGCACAGATAAATCTTTCGTAATGTCCCAGATCTAAATCTGTCTCTGCTCCATCTTCAGTAACATAAACTTCCCCATGCTGATAGGGATTCATGGTGCCAGGGTCAACATTGATATAAGGATCAAGTTTCATAAGAGTAACTTTTAATCCCCGTGATTCCAAAATCTTACCGATTGAGGCAGAAGTAATTCCCTTACCCAAACTTGATATCACACCACCGGTTACAAATATGTATTTTGCCATTGTTTTTCACCAATAAAAAAAGCGTTTCTCGCGCCGACAATTCGGCCTCAAAACGCCTTTGTTTAATTTAGGTAAGTTCTTACTTTGAATTACCATTATGAATGTACCATATCTACAGAAGATGTCAATTTTTAAGATTTACACCTTCGGCAAATGGGTTTTCCCTATTAGATATTTATCAATATAATGAGCAGTTTTTCTTCCTTCTGAGATAGCCCAAACAACTAAAGACTGTCCCCGACGCATATCTCCGGCTGAAAAAATTCCTGAAACTTTCGTCATATAATTCTCATCAGTTTTTACATTACCTTTGATATCAAGTTCTAAACCTAAATCTTTAACTAAACCGTTGTGTTCGGTATGCAGAAAACCCATGGCTATAATTACTAAATCTGCTTCAATAACAAACTCGCTGCCTTTAATTTCTTTTATTACCGATTGTCCTTGAGCATCTTTCTCGAATTCCACCCTTACGCAGGAAAGTTTCTTTACCTTTCCACTTTCTCCTTGAAATTGCTTAGTGGCTATAGACCATTGACGCTCCCCTCCTTCTTGGTGACTAGTCGAAGTTTTTAATATGGAAGGATACTTAGGCCAAGGATAATCTGGACTGCGATATTCCGGCGGTTTAGGCAAAAGCTCTATTTGCACTACGTATTTTGCGCCTTGGCGATGCGCTATTCCCACGCAATCCGCGCCTGTATCCCCTCCACCGATGACCACCACCTTTTTACCTTTGGCATCGATTGATTTATCCACCGCTATTTTCCCGCCACTAGCCCTAATATTTGCCTGAGTTAGATAATCTAAAGCAAAATGAATCCCTTTTAATTCCCTGCCTTCGGCCTTTAAGTCTCTTGTGACGCTTGAGCCGGTGGCAAGACAAACAGCAGAAAAGTCTTTGCTTAATTTAGCTATCGGATAATCCCTACCCACATTCATACTGCTTACAAAAACAATTCCTTCTCTTTTTAAGATCTCTAGCCTGCGGTCAAGAATCCATTTCTCAAGTTTAAAATCAGGAATTCCGTAGCGCAACAATCCGCCGGACTTAGCACTTTTCTCAAAGACTACAACTAAGTGCCCTGCCTGATTTAATTGATCTGCGCAAGCAAGGCCTGTCGGCCCTGAGCCGACAACAGCAATTTCACGACCGGTACGTTTCTGCGGCGGGCACGGTTTAATCAATCCAGTTTTAAATGCGTGTTCGATAATTGCTAATTCATTTTCTCTAATGGTAACAGCATCATCGTTTACTCCTAAAGCACAAGCATATTCGCAAGTGGCAGGACAAAGCCTCCCAGTTATTTCCGGAAAATTATTAGTTGCTTCCAACAATTGCCAAGCCTTTTCCCAATTGCCTCGAAACATTAAATCATTCCATTCAGGAATGTAATTTCCCACGGGACAACCCCAATGACAAAAGGGCGTTCCACAATCCATACACCGTCCGGCCTGATCTCTTGAATGTTCTTGGCTAGGGAAAATTGTTACTTCCTGAAAATCTTTTACTCGCTCACAAACAGGCCTATATTGTATATTCTGCCTTTTGACTTTTAAGAAACCTTTGATATCACCCATCAAGCACCTCTACTAAATCTAATGATTCTTCCACTACTTTCATTTCTAAAATACGCTTATACTCTTTAGGTATAACCTTGATGAATTTCTTAATTTCATGGGCAAAATTATCCAGAATTTTTCCAGCAACTAGACTTTTAGTGTGTCGATAGTGATTCCGTAATAAATTATAAATATCTTTTACATCGTCAACTAAAATTCCATCTAATTCAACCATCTCTAAATTACATCTTTCTTTAAAAACCTTGTTTGTATCATAAATGTAAGCGATCCCTCCGGACATACCTGCGGCAAAATTACGGCCTGTCTTTCCTAAAACTATTACCCTTCCGCCCGTCATATATTCACAACCATGATCGCCTACGCCTTCTACTACCGCTAATATTCCAGAATTGCGGATACAGAATCTTTCCCCGGCTATTCCGCGAATATAAACCTCACCTGAAATCGCGCCATAGAAAGCAGTGTTACCGATAATAATGTTTTCTTCGGCTCTATAATCAGCTTGGCGGTCAGGATAAATAATGATTTTGCCACCAGAAATACCTTTTCCGACGTAATCATTGGCCAGACCTTCCAATTCAAAAGTAATTCCTCTTGCTAGCCAAGCCCCAAAACTCTGGCCAGCTACTCCTTTAAATTTACAATGTATAGTATCCTCAGCTAAACCTTGCTCGCCATAAATTTTACAAACCCTACCACTTAACATTGCTCCGGTGGTTCGATTTATGTTTTTAATAGGCAAGACTATACACACCGGCTTTCTTTTTTCTAGAGCGTCTGAGGCTTTAGCAATTAGCTTTAAATCTAAAACCTCATCTAGCCCATGATTCTGCCTAATTAGACAACGTGTCCCGACACTTTTGGGCACTTTTGGTTTATAGAGAATTCTGGAAAAATCAATTCCTTTGGCTTTCCATGGTAAAATCTCTGAATTTAACTCTAAAACTTGAGTTTGACCAACCATCTCATCTAAAGATCTTATGCCTAAACAGCTCATAATCTCGCGTAATTCCTGCGCCACAAAGCGAAAATAATTAATGATGTGCTCAGGCTGACCCCGGAATCTTTGGCATAAAATTTCCTCCTGCGTAGCAATGCCTACAGAACAGTTGTTCAGATGGCAGTGCCGCAGCATCAAGCAACCTAAAACAATTAAAACCGAAGTAGCAAAACCAAATTCTTCCGCTCCTAATAAAGCAGCAATCGCAACATCCAGGCCAGTACGCATCTGGCCGTCAGTCTGCAACCGCACTCTACTCCTTAAATCATTTAAAACTAAGGTCTGGTGTGTTTCAGCTAAACCCAGTTCCCAAGGAAGACCAGCATGTTTAATCGAACTTAATGGAGAAGCACCTGTCCCTCCATCACCTCCTGAAATTAAAATCATATCGGCATGGCCTTTGGCTACTCCGGCAGCCACTGTTCCAACTCCGATTTCTGAAACAAGCTTCACGCTAATCCGCGCTTTAGGGTTAGTATTTCTTAAATCAAAAATCAGTTGCGCTAAGTCTTCAATCGAATAAATATCATGATGCGGAGGAGGAGAAATTAAAGTTACACCTGGAGTGGTATAACGAGTGCGGGCGATTACAACACTTACTTTATGTCCGGGAAGCTGGCCTCCTTCTCCGGGCTTTGCTCCCTGAGCGATTTTTATTTGTAACTCATCAGCGTTAACTAGATAATTCGTAGTAACTCCAAATCTGCCGGATGCAACTTGTTTTATTGCACTTCGGGAAGAATCGCCATTAGATAAAGGCGAAAACCGAACTGGATCCTCTCCGCCTTCTCCGGTATTTGAACGCCCTCCTAATTTATTCATCGCAATAGCAATCGTCTCATGCGTTTCTTTACTTATAGAACCAAAACTCATTGCTCCGGTAGCAAAACGCTTTACAATCTCATCCACTGATTCTACTTCTTCTATAAGTATAGAATGAGTTTTCTTGAATTTAAGTAAACTGCGTAGGGTCGTAGGATTTCTTGCCTGTTTATTCACTGCTTGCGCAAATTCTCTATATTTTTGGTAGTCATTATTCCGGGTTGCGTCTTGTAACGCCGCAATAGTCTCGGGATTCCATAAATGAAACTCACCGTCTTTTCTCCATTGATATATACCATCATTATTTAAATAAGGAACTGTCAATCCATCTTCTCTATAGGCCTCTTGGTGTCTTAAAATTGCCTCTTGCGCAATTACTTCAAAACCAATTCCGCCAATCCTGGAAACAGTTCCACAAAAGCATTTCTCGATAACTCGCTCATTTAATCCTAAGGCCTCAAAAATCTGCGCCCCGCGATAGCTCTGCAGAGTAGAGATACCCATTTTAGAAATAATCTTTAAGATCCCTTTTTCTATAGCTTCACGATAATTTTTTAGCGCTTTACCCATATCTAACAACAACTCTTTTTCCCAAACCAAGTATTCCACTGCAGCATAAGCTAAATAAGGATTGATACAGTCCGCACCATAACCAAATAAAAGCGCAAAATGATGTGTTTCGCGCGGTTCAGCACTCTCTACAATAATCCCAACACGGGTACGCAAAGCCTGTTGCGCTAAATAATGATGCACTGTTCCCACGGCTAAAAGTGCTGGAAGAGCACAATAGTCTTTGTTTATGCCGCGATCACTTAAGATTACAAAAGTAAATCCTTGTTTAATCGCCAAAACCACTTGCCCACAAAGATTATCCAATACTTTCTCTAAATCCCTGCCGTCATCTGTCCGGAAAAGAATAGAGATAGTTTTGGTTTTAAAACCATTCACCCGGATGCGGCGGATTTTCTCAAGTTCCTCATTGGTTAGAATCGGATTTTTTACCCGTAACTTATGGCAATGCTGAGGCGTTTGGGCTAAAAGATTTTCTTCTGGCCCAAGGTAGGTTTCTAAACTCATCACTAATTCTTCGCGAATGGGGTCAATTGCCGGATTAGTAACCTGCGCAAATAACTGTCGAAAGTAGTTATAAAGTAATTGTGGCCTTTCAGAGAGCACTGCATGCGGAGTATCATCTCCCATTGAACCAATTGGTTCGCTAGCCTTTTCTGCCATAGGCTTAAGAATAACTTTTAGATCTTCACGGGTATAACCAAAAGCCTTCAATAAAGCTAAGATATCTGCGTTTCGTGGCGCCTGTTTTGAGGCTTCTGGCTCGTATTTCAGGTTATCTAACTCTATCATCTTCTTTTGCATCCAGCTACTGTAAGGCTTGGCAGAAAACATCATGTCTTTAATTTCTTTGTCTTCGATAATTCGACCGGCTTGGGTATCTATAAAAAACATCTTTCCGGGTTCCAATCTACCAGAGGTCAAAATCTCAGCAGGTGCAATATCTAAAACTCCTACCTCTGAGGCCATAACTACGATTTCTTTTTTGGTTACTAGATACCGCGCAGGACGCAAACCATTTCTATCCAAAACTGCACCGATACTGGTTCCGTCAGTAAAAGCAACAGCTGCCGGGCCATCCCAGGGCTCCATCAGGCAAGCATGGTATTTGTAAAAATCTTCCTCACGAACAGCTGGTATCAACATCATCATCGCATGGCTCATGGGCCTTCCAGACAAAACTAAAAGTTCAAAAACATTATCTATGGCCGCAGAATCGCTACCTGCGGGAACAATTACCGGCAAAATTTTTTTCAAGTTCCGACCAAAGACTTCGCTCTGTAAAAGTCCTTCTCTAGCCCGCATCCAATTAACATTACCCCTTAAGGTATTTATTTCTCCGTTATGAGCTAAGAATCTAAACGGCTGGGCTAACTCCCAAGTCGGAAAAGTATTCGTGCTATAACGAGAATGTACCAAACACAATGAACTTTCAAGACTCTCATCTTTTAAATCAAGAAAGAAATTTTCAACCTGGTTGGACATCAGTAAGCCCTTATACGAAAATGTGCGGCTTGAAAGATTAGTAATATAGAAAAAATGTTTCTGTTTTATTCTTGAGGCACGAATAGCATTCTCAATTTGTTTTCTAATGATATAAAGCTTGCGCTCAAAATTAAGTTGTTCTTTTATTTTTATATTCTTAGCAATAAAAACCTGCTCAATTTCAGGCTGAGTCTCTTTGGCAGGTTTTCCAATACTTGAGTTATCAACTGGGATCTTACGCCAACCTAAAAGTAATTGCCCCTGCGCCTGGATAATTTTGACAAAGATTTCTTTACAAAAGAGGCTCTCTTTTTTATCTGTGGGTAAAAACACCAGGCCTGTTGCGTACTCGCCAAGATTAGGTAAACTTAGTTTAATTTCTTTACAGGCCTTAACAAAAAAATCATGCGGAATCTGAATAAGTATTCCTGCTCCATCTCCAGTATTTGGGCCTGCGCCAGTTGCTCCGCGATGCGCCAGCCGCCTAAGCACTTCTAAGCCTTGCTTGATAATTTCATTTGATTTTTTTCCTTTAATATTGCAGACAAAGCCCACGCCGCAAGCGTCATGTTCAAACCGCGGGTCATAAAGCCCCTGTTTACTAGGTAGATAGCTATATCTCATTTTATTTTATAAATAGCATCTCGCGGTACTTGGGAAGATCCCAAGCATCGTCAGAAACTACATATTCAAGTTGATCTACGTGTTTTCTAATGTGTTCCATTAATAGCTTAAGCTCTTTAAAATATAGCTCTGCGCGTTTTTCATCACTATGCTCTTTAGCTTTCTCAAGCAATTCAGCCATTTCATTCGTATTACGCCTGACGTAATAAATCTTGGAAATCACATCGCTTAAATGCGCCTTCTTATCTTCTAGTGCCGCTGGATCTATCTTAAGTCCAGCGCTTTTTTCTAACTCCACAAGCTCATGCAGCGTACGCGCAAGAAGCTTTTCATATTTATAACCCGCGGGTACTACCGAGGCATTCACCATTTCCTTTAAGGTATTAGCTTCAATTTCCAGGGTCAAATTGTACATATGGATCCAAATATGATAGCGGGCAACCAACTCTTCTTTGGAAAAAACTTTGTATTTCTCAAAGAGAACGATATTCTTTTTTTCGGTAAAAGCCTCTAATGCTTCGTAAGTTGCCGCAACATTCGGTAAACCCCTTTTTTTAGCTTCTCTTATCCAATCTTCGGAATAGTTATTGCCTTCAAAACGGATATCCTTGGTTTCCTTGGCGATTGCGCTAATCACCTTTAAAACCTCCGAGTTAAAATCCTTCCCTGTCCCCTTTACTGTCTTAATCGCATTGGTCACATAATCCAGGCTTTCTGCGATAATTGTATTCACAATGGTAATCGGCGTAGAGATATTTTGTGATGAACCAACAGCGCGAAATTCAAACTTAGAGCCGGTAAAAGCAAATGGTGAAGTGCGATTTCTATCCGTCATATCCCTGTTAAACCGAGGCAGGCGCCCAATACCTAAATCAACAATGTCTCGTTTAGAGACTTTGGATTTAACCCCACTCTCAAGCATATTCAGAATCATATTCAATTGCTCACCCAGAAAAACACTCATAATTGCGGGTGGCGCTTCATTTGCGCCTAATCGATGTTCATTGCCGGATGAAGCGACACTTGCGCGCAAAAGATCAGCGTGCAGATATACCGCGCGCAGTACCGCAACAAGAAATACCAAGAATTGCAGGTTATCTTCGGGAGTCTCGCCGGGATTTAAAAGATTATTTCCTTGATCATCTGAAAGCGACCAGTTTACGTGTTTTCCGCTTCCATTAATTCCGGCAAAAGGCTTCTCATGCAAAAGACAAACCAGATTATGCCGCAGGGCGATTTTCTTCATTAGTTCCATTAGTAATTGATTATGATCCGCGGCAATATTCGATTCTTCAAAAATCGGAGCAAATTCATATTGATGCGGCGCTACTTCATTATGCCGGGTCATTAGCGGAATACCCAATTTATAAGCTTCTTGAGCTACCTCAAACATAAAATTTACCACACGTTCCTTAATCGTGCCAAAATACTGATCTTCTAACTGCTGCCCCTTAGGCGAAGGTGCGCCAATTAAAGTACGCCCGGCCATTACCAGATCCTGACGCAGATTATAGTAATTTTTATCAATCAAAAAATACTCTTGCTCCGGACCGCAGGTAGAAAATACTTTTTTTACATCCTTATGGCCAAAGAGCTTTAGTAATCCCACTGCTGCTTTATTCAATACTTCATCAGAACGTAAAAGCGGTAATTTTTTGTCTAAGGCTTCGCCATGATAAGAGATAAATATTGTAGGAATGCACAACGTTTTCCCCAGAGTACTTTCAATGATAAATGCCGGGCTTGTGGGATCCCAAGCAGTATAACCTCTGGCCTCAAAGGTAGCGCGGATTCCACCGGAAGGAAAACTTGAAGCATCTGGCTCTCCTTGAATGAGCTTACTTCCCGAAAACTTCTCAATCACCTTACCCGGACCGGTAAAAGAAATAAAACTATCATGTTTTTCCGCGGTCAGGCCGGTCATCGGCTGGAACCAGTGGGTATAGTATGTTGCGCCTTTTGAGATTGCCCATTCCTTCATCGCATCAGCAATCTCATTTGCCTGGCCTAGGCTTATGGTCTTGCTTTCAGACATCCAGGCTTTAAACGCGGCAAAAGTAGCTTTGGAGATATGCTTGCGCATTGCCTCCATGCCAAAGGTATTTTCGCCGAAATAACTGGAAACTTTCTCAGGTGAATTGATTTTGTCTAATGCTACGCTTTTAATCTTAAATAATACTTCCTGTCTTATGCTCATGTATTCCTCCTGGTATAATCTTCACCCTAGAGATCCTAAGGCGAATTTATTAATAATGTGTTAAAATATTTTATCTTAACTCGTGTTCTTTCCTATAGTAGGGATGACAGCTTCCAAGCCTCCTTATGGAGCGATTAGCTACCATT
>JAKLQX010000065.1 GCA_022013085.1 Candidatus Omnitrophota bacterium
CTGGCAACTAGCACAGGAGAAGAAACCTGATCTGGATAAACGGCTTTTAATGATTCCACCAGTAGATTTAGATAGAATGCTCAACATTTATACTAACTCTTTAACTCAAGGGGGTAAGGATGTCTTGACCAATCCCTTTTTATTAATAATATTTTATAGAGACGCAAAATTTTGCGTCTCTACATTTATGCAGCAATTAGCCCTATTTTATCAATACTTAACCTTAACCAAACACAATCCTTTTGCCGGCAGCGTTGGCCCAGCAAGAGCGCGATCTTTGGATTTAAGAATCTTTAACATGGCGCCCTTAGGAAATCTTCCTCTTCCGATCTCTAAGAGAGTGCCAACAATATTTCTCACCATATTATATAAAAAACTATCTGCCTCGATATCGAGATACAAAAGCCCTGACTTACCTTTAAATATTTTAATACGCTTGATGGTACGTATAGGATTTCTTTGCCTGGTATCAGCTGCCTGAAAAGCCTGAAAATTATGTTTACCTAAAAGGACCTTTGCCTCTTTACGCATTCCCGCTATATCAAGCGGATAATGAAAGAAATATACCCGCCTAGACAAAAGGGCTGAAGAATACTTACGGTTTAAAATCGTATAACGGTAAATTTTCGATTTTGCCCAAAAGCGGCTATTAAAATCCCAAGGGACATTTTTAATGCGTGTTACCTTAATATCCTCAGGCAATAGGCAGTTTAAGGCCCAACGCAACTTCTCAAAAGTGATTTTAGTACTACTCTTAAAATTAGCAACTTGGGAGATGGCATGCACTCCAGAATCCGTACGTCCGGCAACAATCAGCTTAATGTTTTCCTGGAGTATTTTTTTAAGAGCTTCTTGGAGAATATACTGGATGGTTTTTGAAGAATGTTGCACCTGCCAACCATAATAATTTGAGCCGTCGTATTCTATTTCAAGTTTGAGATTACGCATTCGGCAATCTGTACCGCATTGGTCGCTGCTCCCTTACGCAGATTATCCGCCACAACCCAAAGCCAAAACCCTTTCTTAACAAAGGCATCTTGACGGATTCGGCCAACAAAAGTCTCATCCTTGCCTTCTGCATCTTTAGGCATAGGATAAAGATTATTTTTAGGTTCATCAATAAGCGCCACCCCGCAAGCCTTGGAAAGCAATTTCTTTATTCCCACAACAGTTATAGGCTTAATTGTTTCAATATAAATAGACTCAGAGTGGCCGGTTCTAACCGGTACGCGCACGCAAGTCGCGGAAATCTTAATTTTCGGCGCATGCATTATCTTATGTGTTTCATGCACCAGCTTCCACTCTTCATTTGTATACCCGGCCACAGAGGAAGAGCCGGTACGCGCTTCCACGCAGTAATCGCCTTGGACAAAACTTCCAATATGCGGAAAACAGTTGTACGCTAATTGCTGCGGCATAGCTTTATTCAACGCATTAACCTGCACGCTATCAAAACCGCCCTTGGCAATCAAACTGACTTCTTCATTTAATTGTTCAACCGCTAATTTTCCCGCACCACTAGAAGCCTGCAAAGTAGTAACAATAACTCTTTTTATACCAACCTTTTTATGAATAGGATTTAGAGCTACAACTAACTGAATGGTTGAACAATTAGGATTAGCTATTATCCCTTTATGTTTCTTAACATCTGCGGCATTAACTTCTGGAACAACCAAAGGCACATTTGCTTTCATGCGAAAATCAGCGCCATTGTCAATAACTACCGCGCCTCTTTTTACTGCCTCAGCAGCATAAGTTGCAGCTGCCCCTTTCTCTCCTTCGGTTCCGGCAAATAAAGCAATATCTATTCCATCAAAGCCACTAGGCGCAATCGACTCAACTGAATAAATATCCCCGTCAACATTAATATCGCGAGCTGAACGCGCAAAAACCTTTAAATTATTAATTGGAAATTTACGCTGCTTTAATACTCGCAGCATTTCTATACCCACTACCCCTGCTCCGATTACCGCTACATTATATTTTTTCATCTTTCATAACCTTTCTTTATTACTTACGCGGGTCCTGTCAAGCCTTGTCTCTCGCCGGGGCGCTTGTTTTGCCCCTGCGAGGCAAAACTGCGCTCGGGTCGGCTGCGTCGCTCTGCCGAAACAAATGTAGGGGGGCAACCATGCCCGCTCCTTGCCGACACGCCCGGCTCAAAGCCAAGGCTCGCCACCCGCTATAAATTTCTAGCTATCAGATCTCCAACTTCAGAAGTAGAATACCCCATCTTACCAGCTGCCAGAGATTTAATTTTCTTGCTTACTAATTCAATAACCGCGTTCTCAATTGCCTTCCCAGCTTCAGTTTCTCCTAAACTTTCAAGCATCATCCCTACTGCGCAAATTGCTGCTAACGGGTTAATCACATTTTTACCGGTGTATTTAGGAGCGCTTCCACCAATAGGTTCAAACATAGAAACGCCGCTAGGATTAATATTACCTCCTGCAGCAATACCCATCCCGCCTTGAATCATCGCCCCTAAATCTGTAATAATATCGCCAAACATATTATCCGTAACAATTACATCAAACCATTCAGGATTTTTCACAAACCACATAGTCGTAGCATCTACATGCGCATAATCGGTCGTTACATCCGGGTACTCGCCAGCGACCTCATTAAATGTACGTTGCCAAAGATCCCAGGCATAAGTTAATACATTGGTTTTGCCACAAAGTGTGAGCTTCTTTCTTTTATTACGCTTACGCGTATATTCAAATGCATAGCGCAGGCACCTTTCAACGCCGGCCCGGGTATTATAAGAAATCTGAATAGCTACTTCATCTTTGCTGCCTTTATCTTTAAACTCACCCATGCCTTTATATAGGCCCTCAGAATTTTCGCGCACGACTACAAAATCAATATCTTTTGGAGTTTTATCTTTTAAAGGACAAAATTCTGAGTTATAAAGTTTAACTGGCCGTAAATTAATATACTGATCCAAAGCAAACCTTAATTTTAATAATACCCCGGTTTCAATAATGCCAGGCTTAACTTCAGGATCCCCTACTGCCCCAAGATAAATTGCAGAATATTTCTTTA
>JAKLQX010000066.1 GCA_022013085.1 Candidatus Omnitrophota bacterium
GATGAAGGCGAAGCAGCTCAAATCTTAGAATTAGCCAGATACGCCAATGTCCATAATCAGAAACCGTTAGTAGAAGAAGAGCTAAAGTTTATTGCTCAATATCCTGATATTGCCTGTAAACTTTTAACCATGTCGCCTTTGTGTGAAAAGTGATGTTAAAAATTATCGGGATAATATTGGCAGTGATTATCATAGTCCGGATCGTTATCGGACCGGTACATAATTATATAAATAATTTAATTCAGGTTAACAAAACTGAATCAGAAGAACAGTTCATAGGTTTGGTCACCAGGCACAATCCCAGAGTTGAGGAAATTCAACAGATATTAAAAGACGCTGATTTTAACTTGGGGTTGATTGATGGAATGATGGGGGCCCAAACCAGAGGAGCAATAAAAGAATTTCAGAAGGCAAATCAATTAAAACCAACCGGAAAAATTGATCCGGCAACATGGACAGCCTTAAATAGAGAAAAAGAGGTGCTGCAGCATGAGCAAAAGATCGGCGTGTCTGCGGAGGTTGTAAAAAAGACTGAGCCTCACGTTGTAATTATAGGGCACCGCTTAAAAACAAAAGATAGAATAAAGCAGGCCCAGATTGCGCTTAAAAAAGCCGGTTTTTATCAAGGTGAAATAGACAGTAAAATTGGTCCCAAAACCAAAAAAGCAATAATCGATTTTCAGAGGTCAAAAAAGTTAAAGCCCGATGGAGTTGTCGGGTTAAAGACTTGGGAAGAGCTAATTAAATATTTGAGAGATTAGAAAATGGGCACGATGCAGATAACCGACGAGTAGTTGTATTTTTGTGCGGTCAGCGTGATGATGGATTAGATACACATGAAAAGTTGATCCACGGGGAGCTATGAGCTTATTGCTTCTGATGTTGCGTATGTTATACTAGCGTCTAATACCATAGTGAATGAATAAGTGGTCTGGGAATATGCAAATATTTTCGGAGGTATTTTAGATGGTCGGGCCGCCATCTTGCATGTGAATGCAGGATGGCTTTTTTTATGGGTAACGCCACGCAGGAACTATCTTTAAACCAAATCCATTGAAGGCATGACATTATAAGAGTATAATAATAAATATAATTTTGCACCGTCCAAAATATGAACGAATTAATAAAAATATTTATTGCAGGAATAACGCTGGGAAACGGCCCCTGCCTTTTTACTTGTCTTCCCATAGTTCTTCCTTATATCAGCGGGCTACCGCAGCTTGATGCCGGACCTTCCGGTTGGAAAACAGGCCTAAAACTTACTGCTATTTTTTCAATTTCTCGCCTCTTTGCTTATTCGCTGCTCGGGTTTCTATCAGTTATTTTTTATAGATTTATTTTTGGTTTAATCGGCCCCAGGAATATTTATCTTCAGTTAATACTCGGTATTTTTATTATGCTTATTGGTTTATTTTATCTTCTCAATGTTAACCAAAATTTTATTTTGGGGAATCCGTTATGCAGTTTTCTTCGCGCAAAGCTGGTAGGAAAATCCAAATTCAATATGGTCTTCTTGGGCCTGTTGATTGGTTTTTTTCCCTGCGCGCCTCTTTTGGCGATACTGACCTATATTGCTGCAACAGCAAAAAATTCTTTGTGGGGATTTTTGGCGGGTTTTTCTTTTGGCTTGGGGACACTCGCTACGCCTCTTATACCACTGGGAACACTAGCGGGGTTGTTCGTTGATAAAATAAAAAAATTTTCGGGGGCAATTATTGCAATAAGGCTCTTAAGCGCGGTAATCCTAATATACTTTGGCGTTCGATTAATCCTGGCTTTATAAAAAACATAACGGGGAAGTTGATAATGAAAAGAGTAAAAACCATAATTAAAACGATGTTGGGATTCAGCCTTATTTTTATATTTCTATTTTTGGGATGCGAAAAAAGCGAAAGAATAATCTCCTTGGAAACTAACCAGGATTTTGAGCCTGCATATTTGAAACTGCATAGGACAGGGGAACTGAAAAAACGCGCAGATGTGCTTTGGAATATAATGAAAAGTTGCAAGCTTTGCCCAAGAACCTGCGGAGCCAACCGCCTTAAAGGAGAAAAGGGGTTCTGTGGTTCCACTTCCCAACTTTTTGTCTCATCTTATCATCCGCATTTTGGTGAAGAGAAGCCGCTTGTTGGTAAGAGTGGTTCGGGCGCAATATTTTTTACTAATTGCGGGCTAAGGTGTGTCTTTTGTATAAACTGGGAAATAAGCCAAGGCGGAATGGGTGAATCAAAAAGTATTGAGCAGTTAGCTGAGATGATGCTTAACCTGCAAAAATTGGGCTGCCATAATATCAATCTGGTTACCCCCACGCATTATTCCGCGCAGATTATTCTTGCGGTTGACATAGCTGCGGGTAAGGGTTTAAGGCTTCCTCTGGTATATAATACCTGCGGTTGGGAACGCCTTGAGATACTCAAATATCTTGACGGTATAGTTGATATTTACTTGCCTGATTTCAAGTATGCAGATGGCAACATGGCAGTAAAATATTCATCGGGTTCAATCGCCTATCCGCAGATCACCAAAAAAGCCCTGTTAGAAATGCAGCGTCAGGTAGGCATAGCAAAACCTGCTCAGAACGGATTAATATATAAGGGACTGATGATACGCCATTTGGTTATGCCAAACAATGTCGGTGGAACAAAAGAAGTGATTAAATGGATAGCAGAAAATCTTCCGAAAGACACATATTTAAATATTATGTCACAATATAGGCCGATGTATAAGGCATTTGAGCATCCACAGATATCACGAAGAATAACGCGGCAAGAATATGAAGAAGCAATAGAATACGCAAGGGAGTTGGGGCTTACAAATTTGGATATTCAAGGGAGATAGCTAGATGCCATTTCTTAAGACACGATTAAGCCGTTGGGATTCTGTGGCAGTGATCACGGCTATTGTTATCGGCGTCGGCATATTCAGGGTGCCGGCGGAAGTGGCGAAATTCCTGAAATCCCCGGCCCTTATGCTTTTGGCGTGGTTTTTAGGCGGGATAATCTCTTTATTGGGCGCCCTTTGCTACGCGGAACTTTCTTCATCGTTGCCCAAAACAGGAGGAAGTTACGTATACCTTCGGGAAAGTTACGGGAAATGGGCTGCTTTTTTATTCGGTTGGACGGAAGTTTTGGTAATCCGCGCCGGCTCTATTGCCGCAATAGCTTTCATCTCTGCGGAATATCTTCGCTCACTTCTAGCGATTGATATATTTTTTATTAAGCCCTTAGCCATTTTTATAGTCATCGCCATTTCTTTGATAAATATCTTTGGATTAAGTTGCGGAAAGAAAATCCATAATCTCCTCACTGTAATAAATATATTTGCCCTCTTGAGCATGATATTGTGCGGCGTCATTTTCCAAAAAGGCAATATTTCACATTTCTATCCCGCCCCCTTTGCGTTAGATAAAAATATCTTATCTTTGCTCGGACTTGCGCTGATACCTATACTCTGGACATACGGCGGTTGGCATGAAAATACTTTTGTCGCAGAGGAGACAAAGGATGCTGCCAGGACACTTCCTCAGGCGCTAATCATAGGAGTTTCCTTAATCACAGTGTTATATTTGGCGGTCAATTTTCTCTATATATATTTGATGCCCGTAACCGAGATGGCCAACTCCTCCCTTATCGGTTCAGATGTATTTTATATTCTCTACGGAACAGGCGGCAGGAAGATATTTGAGGCGGTAGTGGTTATGGCTTCTCTGGGAAGCATTAACGCGATGATCATCACGGGCAGCCGGATCACCTATGCGATGGCGAAGGACAACGCAGTATTTGCTTATCTAGAAAAGATAAACACACCCTATGGTACTCCGCACCGCGCGATAATCATCAACGCCGTATGGGTTTCGATATTGATATTGCTTGGAACATTCGCTAAACTTTTATTTTTTACCGGGATACTTGTCTGGCTATTCTTTGCCTTGGCCGTGGCTGGAATTTTTATATTGAGGCGTAAATTTCCAGCAATCAAGAGGCCATACAAAGTGTGGGGTTATCCAGCGACACCAGCCATCTTCATCCTTGTTTGCGCGGTCCTTTTCGTGAATACGCTAATTTTTAATCCTCTTCCGTCTCTTGCGGGGTTGTGCTTATTGGCAAGCGGTATACCGGTATATTTTGTTTCCAAGTTTTTAGAGAACAAAAAAAAGCAATGAAGAAAGTATTTTTCTGCGCGCTTTTATGTGCGCTTTTAACTGCCACTTTAGGTAATCTATGCGTAGCTTCTGAAAAAGAGGCATTTATGCTTAATATACAGAGAATGGTGGAAGAACAGATCGAACGCCGCGGCATCACCGACAGAGGCGTATTGGATGCGATGAGAAAAGTGGAGCGTCATCTATTCGTACCCGCGTATCTGCGCAACGCAGCGTATGAGGACAGGCCGCTACCGATAGGCCACGGCCAGACGATTTCGCAACCTTATATCGTCGCTTATATGACGCAGGCAGCAAGAGTTGGGTCGAATGACCGCATACTTGAGATAGGCACAGGCTCTGGATACCAGGCGGCCGTGCTGGCTGAGATAGCAAAAGAGATATACACAATAGAGATTTTACAGCCGCTTGCCGACAGTGCGCGCTTGCGGCTTGAAGAGATGGGATATAAGAATGTAAAAGTAAAGTTGGGAGACGGTTATAAGGGCTGGAGAGAATATGCCCCCTTTGACGCGATAATCGTTACCGCCGCCCCATCCGAAATACCGGAAGAATTGATGAGTCAACTAAAGATAGGCGGCAGGATGGTTGTTCCAATAGGGATATTCAATCAGGAACTTTATCTTATTACGAGGGCCGAATCAGGATTCACAAAAGAAGCCATTTTGCCCGTGGCATTCGTTCCGATGATCCATCCATCCGAAGCCGATAAAATTAAAGGGAAATAAATGAAACTTCGCATACGCCAGATATTACACTTAGAAAGGTTCTATATGCAATTGTATGAGGTAGAAATATGAAATCTGTTTTGCAGTTAATTGTTTTGGCCATCCTCTTTTTGTTATCTGTGAGATACATTGAAAGACGCAGCATATATTTTCCGATGAGAGAGATTACCGCTAATCCTCAATCAGTAGGGTTGCCCTACGAAGAAGTCTATTTTGAAACATCGGATAACAAAAGATTAAACGGCTGGTTTATTGCTCATCACAAAGCAAAATCTACGCTGATTTTCTGTCATGGCAATGCCGGTAATATCAGTCATAGATTAGAAAAGTTATCGATGTTTTACAATCTCGGGCTTAATCTATTTATTTTTGATTATCGCGGTTATGGGAAGAGTCAGGGCAGGCCTTGCGAATCCGGATTATATAAGGATGCAAAAGCAGCTTATGATTACTTGATCAGAGAGCGCCGGGTTACAAAAGAAGGTATAATTCTTTATGGGGAATCCATTGGCGGCATCGTGGCAATTGATCTTGCGCAAAATAAAGACATAGGGGCACTGATTACGGAAGAGACGTTTACCTCTATTAAAGATATGTCAGGGATAGCTTATCCTTTTTTCCCCTATTTTATATTTTCCAGCAGGTTTGATGCCTTTTCCAAAATAAAGAATGTCGGTTGTCCGAAATTAATCATCCACAGTATAGATGATGAGATCATCCCTTTTCGCCTGGGTGAAAAACTGTTTGCTGCGGCAAGGCCTCCAAAAAAATTTCTTCAAATAAGAGGCGGCCACAATTCAGCCTTCTTAGAATCGGAGGAACAATTTAAGGAAGGTATAAAATCTTTTTTAAGCGGCCTGAGATTCCTGTAAATGAATCATTATAAAGAAAAGATAAAGAAGCCTGCTTTAGTTTTAGCCTGGGGCTTATACGATCTGGCTAATCAGTTCTTTGCCCTGAATATAGTGTCCCTGTATTTTGTGCGTTGGGGGCCAAAGATAATTATGAAACGATAAGGGAAGAGGTTGTAAAGCTCAAAGGGGAACAATAAAGATGCTATATAAAATTCTTGCCGATGCGATCGTGATTACGCATTTTGCATGGATATTGTTTATGTTGGCAGGATTCATCTTTACTTTATGCGGTTTTTTCTGGAAGGAAATCTTTGATAGGTGGTTATTCAGGACGTTGCATCTTTGTGGCATTGCCTATGTGAGCCTTTTAGCCTTAATGGGTAAGTATTGCCCGCTTACGATATGGGAGAATGCATTGAGGGCAAAATATAATCCCAGTTTAGTTTATCCGGGGGCGTTCATGATTCACTATGTTGAAAAATTGATTTATTCGGATATCAATCCACTAGTAATAAGGATACCCACAACCTTTATTGGGGTCTTTACCATAGCTGTTTTTATATTCAAGCCGCCCGAGAAGATAAAAAATATATTTAAACGTCCACTCCGAGTATGGCCATTGAAGAAAGAATAAGGTTTAAGGAAGATATATAATGAAAGTAATTGCTACTCTTTCTATGAATCCATCTATTGATAAGAGCGCGGGCGTTGACCGGGTTATTGTTGAGCGTAAATTGTATTGTAAAACGCCTGCATACGAGCCGGGAGATGGAGGAGTTAATGTCTCAAGGGCAATAAAAAAGTTAGGCGGAGAATCAAAACTTTTTTATCCGTCAGGAGGCATAGTAGGGCAATTGCTTAATGATCTATTAGAAAAAGAAAAAATAGGACATCAGCCAATTCCCATCAAAGGCACGATACGTGAAAACGTAATCATCTTTGAAGAATCCACGGGTCTTCAATACCGTTTTGGAATGCCTGGGCCTGTTTTAGGCGAAGAAGAATGGCAGAAATGCCTCGATACATTGAGAAATGTTAAGCCAAAGCCGGATTATATCGTGGCTAGCGGCAGTCTTCCTTCTGGGGTGTCAGCGGATTTCTACGCGCGCGTAGCGCAGATAGGAAAAGAAAGAGGCAGCAGAGTCATCATTGATGCGCCAAGTGAAAATTTGAAACCGGTTTTACAGGAAGGCGTGTATTTGATCAAGCCCAATATCCGCGAATTCAGAGAACTTTTTGGCGAGGAGATAAAAGAAGAATCTCAGATAAAGGAGAAAGCTAGGGCTATTGTTGAATCCGGTCAAAGCGAGGTAGTGGTCATTTCTCTTGGCGCGGTTGGGGTTATTACGGCTTTTGATAAAACGGTAGAACATATTGTGCCACCGACAGTGCCCGTTATCAGTAAAGTTGGTGCCGGAGATAGCATGGTGGCGGGTATTGTTTTAAGTTTGGCACGAGGCATGCCTGTATACGAAGCAGTAAGATTCGGCGTGGCAGCAGGAACAGCGGCAGTTATGACGCCTGGGACTGAATTGTGCCGTAGGGAAGACGCAGAGCGGCTGTATCAAGAAATAGCTTCCATTTCAGCGTAATTCTTAAAAATAACTGAAAGGACGTTTTATGAAAAAACAAGATTTTAAGAAAAGAAAAATTGCCTATTTTACAATGGAAGTGGGTCTTGATCCTAAAATAGCCACATATAGCGGCGGATTAGGGGTTCTGGCAGGCGATACTCTAAAATCCTGCGCGGATTTAGATGTACCGCTTATCGCCGTAACACTGCTTAACGAAAAAGGTTATTTTGCGCAAAAACTGGATGAAGGAGGAAGCCAGGCAGAAATTCCTGTGGAATGGCCAAAAGAGGAGTTTTTAACGCTTTTGCCGGTACAAGTAAGCGTGAATATTGAAGGAAGAGAAGTTAGAATCCGTGTTTGGGAATATATTGTAAAAGGAATTACCGGCGCAACTATCCCCGTTTATTTTCTGGATACTAACTTGCAGGAAAACGCCGAATACGACCGCAGCCTAACCAGTTTTCTTTACGGAGGCGACCAATGGTATCGCCTTTGTCAGGAAATAATCCTTGGCATAGGCGGCGTGAGGGCAATCGAAGCTATTGGCTATCAAAATATCGAGAAATACCATATGAACGAAGGGCATGCCAGCCTTTTGGCGTTGGAATTATTAGAGAGGACAAAAAAAGATGACGAAGAGGATATTTATAAGCAATATGACCTAGAGTCCGTAAGAAATAAATGTATATTTACCACTCATACTCCGGTAGCCGCCGGCCATGATCGGTTTCCTCTTGATTTGGTAAAAAGAGCTCTGCGCAGCGATTTACCTTTTAAAATGCCCGGTCTATTTATCCGGGATAACGAAATGAATATGACTTTGATTGCTTTAAATTTGAGTAAATACGTAAACGGAGTAGCTAAAAAACACGGCGAAGTGACGCGGGAAATGTTTCCCGGTTATTCAATAGATTCCATTACCAACGGTATTCATTTACTGACTTGGGCAGCCCCCGCATTCAAAAAGCTTTACGATAAATATATCCCCGGCTGGCAATCTGATTATTTTTCCTTACGTTATGCCATGGGTATCCCTAAAGAGGAAATATTTCAGGCGCATCTTGAGGCAAAGAAAGAGCTCATTGATTATGTAAATGCCCGCACAGGGATTGGTATGAACTACGATATCTTTACTATAGGTTTTGCTCGGCGCGCCACAGCCTATAAAAGAGCAGACCTTTTATTAAGCGATATGAATCGATTGATTGAGATTAATAATAAGGCAGGCAGGATGCAAATCATTTATGCTGGGAAGGCACATCCTAAGGATGGTGGCGGAAAAGAACTGATAAAAAAGATATTTTCAAGAATCAAAGAACTGAACCCAAAAGTAAGAATTGCCTATCTTGAGAATTATGATATGACGCAGGGAAAGTTAATTACTGCTGGCGTTGACCTCTGGCTGAATAATCCGCTTCCGCCACAAGAGGCCTCTGGCACAAGCGGAATGAAGGCTTGCCTTAACGGCGTTCCGAATTTAAGTATTTTGGACGGCTGGTGGATAGAGGGATGCATTGAGAACGTCACCGGCTGGGCAATCGGCTCAGCACAAAAGCAGAATACGGACAGCGCTCAAGATGTCCGTGATTTATATCAGAAATTAGAAAATATAATCATTCCCATGTTTTACAAAGAGAAAGATAAGTGGCTTGAAGTTATGCGCCATGCGATAGCATTGAACGCCTCATTTTTTAATACTCAGAGAATGGTTCAGGAATATGTGTTAAATGCTTATTTATAAATAAGCCAGGTGTTATAATAGGATTCTATGGTTAAAACTAAAATAATCTGTACTCTTGGTCCTGTATCGTCAAGCGAGGCGGTGCTTAGAAAAATGATGTTTGCTGGCATGGACGTCGGGCGCCTGAATTTTTCTCACGCTAAGCCACGGGAGTTACTTAATCGTATAAGTCTTATTCGTCTCTTAAATGCGAGATACCGTAGGTGTATAAAGTTTCTTGGTGACCTTCAGGGTCATCGTATAAGGATAGGAGATCTTGTTGCGCCGGTTGAGCTTAAAAAACGCCAGACAGTGTGGTTAATTCAGCAAAGGATAAAGGGCACGCATGAAAAGATACCTTTTGATTATCAAGGCCCGCTACGCAGTATTAAGAACGGGCAACATATATTCATAGACGATGGAAATATCGATTTAGAAGTATTCAGCCGGACTAAAAACAGCCTGAAGGCAAAAGTAATAGCTGGCGGACTGCTTAAGGAACATAAGGGCGTAAACATTCCAGAGGCAAGGCTTGAATTCGGCGGCATAAGTCAGAAGGATATGCAGGATGTATTCTTCTGCGAAAAGCACGGTGTGGAATATATTGCTCAATCATTTGTGCGCACGAAAAAAGATATCTTGGATGTAAGAAGACTGCTAAGGGTGGGTTCACAGTGTCGGGTTATCGCAAAGATTGAAAATAGAGAAGGTATAAAAAATATTGATGAGATAATTAAGGTTTCAGACGGCATTATGATTGCGCGCGGAGATATGGGGGTATCATTGCCTATCTATGAAATTCCTATCATTCAGAAGATGATAATAAAAAAATGTAACCGTGCAGGTAAATTTGTTATAACCGCTACACAGATGCTTGAAAGTATGACTGAAAATCTTCATCCTACCCGCGCGGAGGTAACGGATGTAGCTAACGCCATAATTGATGGAACTGATTTTGTTATGCTTTCTGCAGAGTCTGCTGTGGGTAAATACCCGGTTGAAACAGTTTCCATGATGAATAATATAATAAAATTCACCGAAGGTTATTTAAAAACAAAGAAAATTTCAGAATAGATAGAATAGACACCCCGCGCTAATTGGTATTGCGCGGGTGTTGCCTGCCTGCCGGTAGGCAGGTCTAGGTAGACAAGGAGCTCATGATGAATAAATTAAGAAAGTATTTTATAACTGGACTGGCAGTGGTAGTACCGGTTTTTTTGACGGCCTATGTTTTAGTAGTCTTATTCCGTTTTACCGACAATATTTTAGGCAGGTTTTTAAATGTTTATTTTAAAAATACCCTGGGGTTTTATATTCCTGGTTTAGGTGTTCTCCTTTTTCTTTTGCTCATAGTCTCGGCAGGATTTCTGGCTAACCGTTATATAGGTAAAAGGATTTTTCCCTTAATCGATAGGTGGTTTTCTAGCTTACCCTTAATCAGGAATATTTATCCTACTTTTAAGCAGGTTATTTCATTTATCTTGGCGCAAAAAGAATTCGGATTTAAGAAAGTAGTCTTAGTAGAGTATCCTTCAAAAGGCATATGGTCTTTAGGATTTTTAACAAACGAAGAATTCCCAAGATTAAGTCAAATATCAGATACGGCTATGGTATCAATCTTTATGCCTACTTCTCCCGGGCCATTTACAGGAGTTGTTATTTTTGTCGTCAAAGAAGATTTAAGTTTTCCGGATATCTCTATCGCTGATGCCTTCAAAATTATTATTTCAGGAGGTGTTTTTAAACCATAATCCAGTCTGGTGTAAAATCATACACACCTTTTTGAAACTGCGAAGAGAATGCACATCACGGGAGATATTTAAGTAAATTAGTTTTATAAGCGTCTGGCTCAATTTAGTAAGGCGGTAGGTAGAAAATGAGAAGATTAGAATGGTATCAGCATTCAATGGAAGAGGTTTTTTCGCACCTCCAGACAAGGGCTACTGGCCTCACTGAAGAAGAGGCGAAGGCGGGATTATCCAAATACGGATTAAATCAGCTACAGGAAAAAAAGAAAGAAAGTAAGTTCTTAATTTTTCTTAAACAATTCAAAAGCCCGCTTATATATATTTTGTTATTTGCCGCTTTAATTTCGTTTTTTGTCGGTAAAACTACCAATACCTTAGTTATCTTTTTTGTATTGCTTGCTAATGCGATAATGGGTTTTATACAGGAATCAAGAGCACAAAGTACCATGGATTCCCTTAAGGAATTGTCTTCGCCAAAGGCTAAAGTAATGCGTTCAGGCGAAATAATAGAGATAGCCACAAAAGATATTATTCCAGGAGATATCATCTTAGTTGAATCAGGAAGTAGGGTCCCTGCGGATGCGCGGATTATCGAGTCTATAAGATTGCAGGTCGATGAGTCTGCGCTTACCGGTGAATCTCAGCCGGTATATAAGGTTACTGATTCGATTAAACTGGAATCTACGGTTGCTGATAGATTGAATATGCTTTTTTGCGGAACGGTTATAGCTTCTGGGCGAGGTAAGGCTGTGGTTGTTGCTACAGGTATGAATACAGAGATTGGTAGGATTGCTGACATTATCCAATCGGCACCAGAAGTCAAAACTCCCTTTCAACGCCGTATGGAGGCTTTTGGTAAAATCATAATTCTTGTAATTTTAGCACAAGTAACTTTTGCATTTATAGTGGGGTGGTTTATACGGCGCTTGCCATTTTATGAAATATTTATGGTTGTTTTAAGCCAGACCGTTTCTTCTATTCCTGAAGGCCTGCCTGTAGCAGTAACCGTAGCTCTGGCTGTGGGTATGCAGAGAATGGCAAAGAGAAAGGCCTTTGTCAGGAAATTAGCGGCGGTGGAAGGATTAGGCAGCGCTACTTTTATTTGTAGTGACAAGACTGGTACCCTTACGCAAAACGAAATGACATCCCGAAGAATAGCCACGATGAATCAAATAATAGAAATAACTGGAGGAGGATATGAGCCGCAGGGAGATTTTTTGATTGATGGCAAGAAAATTGATCCTTTACAAGATGAAGAGGTAAAACTATTGCTCCAGACGGCTTCTTTTTGTAATAATGCTAGATGGAAAGATAGCTCCGGAGATGGCAATGGCGTAAAAATTACAGGAGATCCTACAGAGATTGCTTATTTGGTTGCGGCGGCTAAAGCAGGAATAAATCTGGAAGAGCTTAATGCGCAATTTCCCAGGATTGATGAGATTCCTTTTGAGTCCCATATTCAGATGATGGCAACTAAACACAGTTCTGGTGAGAATAAAAACATGGTATACGTTAAGGGATCTCCAGAGAAGATTGTTGAGTTTTGCGGCTATTATTTCCAAAACGGTAAAGTAGCGCAATTGACGGATTCTCTACGTAAGGAAATATTATTAAGTTCAGAGAAAATGGCAAAAGACGCACTTAGAATTTTAGCTTTTGGTTTTAGCGAAGAAGAAAATATGCAAGACAGCAAGTTTAATCTGGATTATTTGGAAAGAAAACTTACTTTTGTGGGTTTGATTGGCAATATTGACCCGCCGCGTCAGGAAGCTAAAGAGGCAATTAGGATATGTAAAAATGCGGGTATCAAGATAGTGATGATTACAGGCGACCATTTATCAACCGCCGAGGCAGTAGCCCTTGAGCTAGGCATAAGAGAAAAGGATGATGAAGGAATCACAGGCGATTTATTAGATCATATGACTGATGAAGAGCTGGAGGTTGTAGTAAAGAATTTCACTGTTTTTGCCAGGGTTGAACCAAAGAACAAATATCAGATTGTCAAGGCGCTGCAAAGGCAGAATGAAGTAGTGGCGATGACAGGTGATGGAGTAAATGATGCTCCGGCATTGGCAGCGGCAGATATAGGGGTAGCAATGGGTATAAGCGGTACGGATGTAGCTAAGGAATCAAGCAGTATGGTTATTGCCGATGATAATTTTGCCACTATTGTGGATGCGGTTAGGGAAGGCAGGGGTATAACTGCTAATATGCGTAAAACCATACTTTATCTTCTTTGTTCCAGTAGTACCGAAATTTTAATTTTAATTACTACCTTAGCTATGGGTATGCCTTTACCGTTATTTGCTTTGCAGATTTTATGGATAAACCTCGTTACTGACGGTGCGCTTACGGTTAATTTAATTATGGAGCCAAGAGAAGAAGTAATGAATTATCCTCCGGATAAAAAGAATGAACCGTTATTAACCAAGAGTCTGGTGAAATTATTACTTTTTCGCGCTCCGATTATGGCAGCAGGAATAATCGGGCTTTTTATTTATGAGATAAACAGAGGTATGCCTTTGGTTTATTGCCGGAGCGTTGCTTTCACAGTGTTGGCAGTTACGCAATGGCTAAACGGGATTAATTGCCGCTCTGATACAAAATCTATTTTTAAAATGCCATTTTTCGGTAACAAATATTTATTATTAGGGTTGACATTAGCGATAATTTTACATCTGGCGGTACTTTATGTTCCTTTTCTGCAGAATATTTTCTCTACTATTGCACTTAGTCTAACAGATTGGATCAAGATTATAATAGTTGGAAGCAGCATATTCTGGGTAGAAGAGATAAGGAAACTAATAAATAACGTCCGCCTATCTAGGGCAGACAAGAGTTAACATTTTATCTATCAAATAATTACATAAAATTCAATTAAAAAATACCGGACAAAACGAACATATTGCACAAGGAAATTACCTCTCTAAATCCAGAATATTCTTGATATAGCGAGGTATTGCATATATAATTACCTTTGTAAATACAGAGAGGTTCCCCTTGTGAAATATTAGAGGGACCCCAGTAATATCATTCTCCTCGTAGTATTGGAGAGTTTAACGGTTATGATCGCAGCAGCGGTCATAACCGTTTTTATCTGGCGATGTCCCTAGGAGTTAGGGCATCGCATTTATTAGTCACATATCGGAATTATTCGTACCACAAGCTGTTTTAAAAGCCTCTCTGAATTAAGTTACTTTATCGCCCAAATAGGCAAATTCCTCTCTTATATAATGCTCGCTATATAATGAAAATAGCTGTGTGCGGAGAGGTCTTCCCCTTGTGCAATATTACTGCCCGTCCTTACCGGCGATACCTCTCAAATTTGCCGAGGGCTGTATGTGGTGGGTTTTTTATCTTTATTTGGTATGTTTCTTAACCAGGGAGGGGGAAGTGTTTAGGAATTTTTTATAAACTGAGAGTATGTCTTTGGTAATTCTTTCTTTGCTATATTGTGCTTCAACTATTTGCCTTCCGGTATAGCCCAGCCTGTTTCTTAATTTTCTATCACCTAAGAGATTGTTAATTTTTGCCGCTAAAAGTTCGAAGTCTCTTACGGGAATAACATATCCGTTTATTCCGTCACTGATAATTTCTGGCATTCCTCCGGAGTTGGTGACAATCATCGGTTTTGCAGTGGCCATTGCCTCAAGCATGGTCAAGCCGAAAGGCTCGCTGCTACTGGAAGGATAGATGCATATATCGCTTGCCGCATAAAGCCCATTCATTTCCTCCAGAGAATAAGCGTCAATGAGGCAGTTTTTTTCCAGCTTAAAGTGTTTTATCAGGCTCACTAAATATGCGATATCTTTCTGCTGGGTCTCGCCCCAATCAATAATGTTTTTTGAGCCTGCCAATACCAGCATAATATCGGGATATTTTTGTTTCACCAGGTTTATCGCTTTAATGCTTGTATCGCAGCCTTTGGCTAAACCGATTCTCGCGGGATGAAAAACTATCCTTTTGTTCTTTAACTGGGGATATTTTTTAAGTATTTTTGTGGTGTCTACTTTAGGATGAAATTCATTTTGGTCAATCCCGTGATGTATCGCGGTTATTTTTCTATCATCTATACCGATGCCGATAATTTCCTTTTTTATAAAGTGGCTGACAGCAATTATATGTGTCCAATCTATTTTGTGGGTGAGCTCTAAAAACAGAAGATCATCCCAGACATTATGAGCGGTGAGAATTAAAGGAATGTTTTTTTGTTTAGCCAAATCAGAAATAGTTTCAGCATGGACCTTGCTAAAGTAATGCATGTTATGAACATGGATTACTTCGGCGCAGCTCTTTTTTAAAAAAGAAGAAAAAACGTTATACACTTCTTCTTCTAGGCCTTCCAGCCCTCTTTTGTAAAGCCAGTTGAGGTCCATAATCGGGATGCGGTATATATCTACGCCTTTATATTTATATCTGGTTTTTGCGCCTTCTGCTGTTCCGGTAAGCAAGCTAACCCGATGCCCCAACTTGGCCATTTGGGATAAAATTATAACAAGATGGGTTTCTACGCCTCCAACTATAGGAGGAAAGCCCCAGTGCAGATGCGCTATGTTTAATTTATTTTTTCTCATCATTAATAGTGATATCCTCCTATCGAAACAGGCCGTTTTCTCTCGAAAACATATTTTTTATTCCGTTTGAGAGAGGTAATTTTATCAAAGATTCCTAAATCTGATTTTTTCTTTTTATGAGAGAGTACCTTTACGCCAATGGTATCATTTGTTAACTCTAATTGTAACATATCGCCCTTCCAGGATAAAGAAAAAACCATTTTCTTCCAACTGCGCGGCATCCGGGGATTTATACACAGTTTTTCCCTGGCAATGCTTATACCGGCGAAACCAAAGATTACTGCCTGCCAGGTCCCGCCTAAACTGGCTCCATGCATACCTTCTCTGGTATTATTATAGAGATTGCTGATATCCATGCGCAAAGAAACGTTAAAAAGGCTATAAGCCCTTTGTAAGTCAGAACAGATGCAGGCAATGATTGAATGAATAGACGGAGAGAGAGAAGATTTATGCAAAGTCCTTTTTATATAAAAATTGTAGTTTGCTAATTTTGTCTTTAAAGAGTAAACGTCAGATAGTAAATACATAAGCATCAGGGTGTCTGCTTGTTTTACAAGTTGGGTTTTATCCAGGTGTTTAGTTTTTAGTTTTGGGGATATAATCGGAACTCCGTTTTCATCGGTTTCAGTAACTAATACTTTTTTTAATCTAAAATATCCGTCAAATTGCTCGATAATCCGGTCATGAGTAATATTTACGGATAGAAGGGGGGCTATTTTTTTCCAATTTTTTACCTCCCCCTCTTTAAGCCATAATTTTTCTTTTAGGCCAAGGCATAGGGAAGGCGAATCCTTTTTAATTTTATGGAATAGCCTGTGTGCCGTAATCAAGTTCCACTTCGCCATTATATTAGTATAAGCATTGTTGTTTACATTCAGATGAAACTCGTCCGGCCCCATAACCCCCTTTAGTTCATATTTCTTAGTTTTTTTATTAAATACAGCCCTGGAGGCCCAGAACCTCGCCGTTTCAAACATGATTTCATAGCCGAAGTCCCGCATAAATTTTTCATCATCGGTAGCCATATAATATTTATAGAGGGCATAACTGACATCGGAAGTTATATGATGCTCAAATTTATGCGTAAGTATCTTTATGATACTGCCATCGATATCTTTTGCCCATTCCGGAGTTTCTTCTTCTCCCATATCGGCTGATTCCCAGGGGAATTTCGCCCCCCTAAAACCTTCTTTTTTGGCAATCTGTCTTGCCACATGTAATCTTTTACTTCTATAGAGAAGCATATTCTTTGCTACTTCAGGAAAATTAAAAAGATAAAAAGGCATCAGGTATATTTCCGTATCCCAGAAGATGTGCCCACGATATCCTTCGCCGGTTAGGGTCCTTGCGCCGATACTGGAGAAGCCATCATCCGTATGGGCGCAGATAAGCATATGGTAGATATTAAAGCGTAAATTCTGCTGTAGGTTGGCGGTTCCTTCGATGAGAATATCCGCTTTTTTCCAGAGTTTTTTCCAGGCCTGTATATGATTTTTAATCAAGTCTTCAAATTTAGCATGAAAAACTTTGGAGAATGCTTTAAGGGTTTCTTGCTTATGTTGAGATAGATTATTATCACAGGGAAAGCGTTTAATATAGAATATCTTCGTAAAGGTAATAGTCTGATTTTTCTTCAATTTGAGGCTAAAAATATTATCCCCAGCAAAAACCTTTTTACCGTTAGTTTCATAATAAAAACCGGACCAGTAAATGATGGCGTGTTTCTTTTCCAGGGTTTCGACAGCCAGGTATCCGGCATTTTGAGCCTGTCCTAATTCTTTTACCCGAAAATGCTTTTTCCTTCCTTCAGTGAGGACCCCTGCATTAGAAATGGAAGTATCAATGCCAGTATTTATCTCTATTTCGCAAGGCCCATCGAGCGGGGTGATAGAAATTTGCATCGCCCCAATATTCTTATTATCCATAGAAACGAATCTTAATGACTTATAATCAAAGCGCGCTTTTCTGCTGTTTTGATACATGGTGTGACGGATGAGGAGCCCCTTTTTTAAATTAAGTATCCGTTTATGTTTTAAAACATCCATAGCCATTATATCTAGTTTTTCTCCTTTGACCGTGAATCTGAAGTTAAAGGCATTGGGTAAATTCACCAGCTCCGCAACTTGAGAGAGCATTTTATCGTATACACCGGCAATATAAGTGCCCGGTATGGCATCATAAGTAATTTCTTCCAAAGTGCCTCTTGTGCCGAAGTAGCCATTGCCTAGAGCAAATTGAGATTCACGGATGTTTTGCAGAGGCCTTGCCCATTCCAGTTCTTGTATTAGCCAGAGATCGTCATCGATATACCGAGAATAAAAGTTTTTCATCGCGAAATTAACCTTTTGAGTTTAGAGAGAGTGAGTTTTTTTAAATTATTGACAATCAAATTTGCCTGTTTTAAGCGTGCTGGCTTGCCATAGCGATCAATGCCCACGGCTTTTATTTTTGCGCGTTTTGCGGCAACGATACCTAAAAACGCGTCTTCTACAACTACGCATTCTTTTGCTTTTAACCCTAACCTTTTAGCGGCCAAAAGAAAAATATCAGGATGAGGTTTTCCTTTTTTGATGTCGTTTCCCGTAATGATGACGTCAAAGAGCTTATTAATTCCGGCTTTCTTTAAGATATAAAGACAGTTTTTGCTGGAAGTAATAATTGCCATCTTTATCTTATCTTTTTTTAAGTTTTTTATTAAATATACGGCGTCCCGGTAGGCTTTAACTCCGTATTTTCTTAAGAATTCCAGAAGATACTTCTGTTTTTTTGAAGCAGCTTTTTTTAACTTTTCTTCAGATAGTTTCGATAAAATCGCCCGTGCTCCGCTAAGGCGCGGTATGCCGTCAACTTTCAGCTCATAATCTTTAAAAGTAAACTTCTTTCCGTAGTCAGAAAACATTTTCTTCCAGGCTTTATAGTGTAGGGGTACTGTGTTGACTACAACCCCATCCATATCAAAAATAACCCCTTTTAACAACATAATAACCCTCATTTTAGCTCTCTATCTACTGATTTATTTATTATATAGTACTTATAAAAATTTACAAAGATTTTTAAATTTATTTTAAATTACTGGAATCAGAAGCGCCGGTCAAGCGCAGCCCTTCATGGCATTCGACTAGGGGCAAGCGGGAGAGAACATAACGCCTATTGGCGCTTCAGCTAATATAGTCGCATGAGGTATTTTGAAAAAAGAAAGGTATATTATCAGATTTAAAAGGAGATACCATTGTTATGGGTGTCAGAGTCCGAAAAATCTAAACCTGGAAGCGGTACAGTTTTAGGGGAACCATCAAATAAGATTGAGCTCTCTTAAGAACTGGTACAACTTATAGGGGCAGGTCAAAATTTGTCTCTCTAAAACAGATAATCCTTGCCCTAAAAGGCCAAAGTTTATATAATAAACAGTAATTGCTATGGCTTACCTTTAGCCTTAGATTAAAGGAGCTTTTATTTATCTTTTAATGTAATAAATTAAATGTTGCGATCAACTTATCAGGAGTAAAATATGGGTTTAATCTCTCTTTTGTTTACTAATCCAGCTTTGTTTATTATTCTCGTAGTAGTGCTTCTTTATTCTGTAATTCTTCATGAAGTTGCCCATGGCTGGGCAGCACATCTTTTTGGTGATGATACGGCTGTTTTGCATGGAAGGTTGACATTAAATCCCGCCTCCCATATTGATCCTATTGGTACACTCATGCTTTTTTTGGTAGGGTTTGGTTGGGCAAAGCCGGTGCCGGTTAATTATTATAATTTAAATAACAGCCGTTTCGGATTATTTTGTGTTTCTTTGGCAGGATGTTTAACGAATATTCTTATAGCGACGATTGCGCTGATTCTGTTACAGTTTAATGTTATTAATGCGTCTCCTATTTATTCGGTTATATTGCCTATTGTAGTAAGGATTAATATTATTTTGGGTGCTTTTAACCTGATTCCTATCCCGCCGCTTGATGGTTCAAAGATACTCATGAGTTTTCTGCCATACCGCGCGCAAGAGAGCCTATCTAGGATTGAACCCTACGGTTTTTTTATATTGATATTATTGCTTTTTACCGGAATATTAAGCCCGGCGATAGTCTTTATGCAGAGCCTAATTTATGGCTCAATTTCTATATTATTTAGTTTCTTTAGGTAAAAGATAAATGTATTGTGCCCTTGGAATAAATCATGTCTAAATATTACACCAGCAGGGCCTTAATTAGGGATAGCCGGTTGAGAAGCAGGTTTGCAAAAAGGGCATTTGAGGTTGCAGTAAGGTTTATGCAGAAATTGCGGTTTAAAGAAAAATTTTCGAAACTCCTTACAAAAATTGCTTTATTATCGCTTTTTGTCTTTCACTTGGCATTTTAACGATTGCCCACAGTTTCCGCCGTTTATATTCTTTAGCTAACTATATGGGGCTTCGATAGTCACGTTGAAGTTTTGGGTTTGGAATTGATTCCGGCTTAAGAATGATCGTAAAGGAGAAAATTCTACGCTCCAGCCATTTCGGGGAGCAGGTTTGTACAAGAGGGCTCCTTAGCTATAATGCTGAAGGGTCGGGGTAGTTTACTATGGCGGGGTTGGCTCATAGCTTGAAAATCTCTTACTATTTTGAAATGCAAGTGGCATAATTCAAAAAGGGACAATACTAATGAAAATGAATTGGAAATATTTTTATATGTTTATGATTTTAAACTCTATGATATGTTTAGTATTATTTTCACACGGACCGCTATATGCTGAACCTAATAAGGACTACACAGAGGTTTACTTAAAAAACGGCGATAGGATAAGCGGAAAGGTTATTTGGGAAGATGACAGCCAAATAAAAATAGATAATAATATTATAGGAATTGTATCGATAAAAAGGACGGACGTCAAAGACATAGTTTATTATGAGGAATCCAAGATCTCTGAGGCTAAAGGGGAAAAGCCCGGGATTTGGTTAAGAGATATTTCAATAGGCTACGATAAATCAAGCGGTAATACCAAAAATTCTAATTTAACTGTTAGGCTGTATGGCAACAGGAAAACAGATGCCGACGAATTCACCATAAAAGGCGATATGTTTTACTCTTCCGCAGATAACAAAATGGATGCCCAAAAATGGTATGGTATGGTTCGCTATGCTTATAGTTTTCATAAAAGCAAATGGTATAATTTTTATAAATTTGAAGGCGACCACGATAGATTCGCGAATATCGATTATAGGCTGATACCTTCGGTTGGAATAGGGTACTGGTTTTTTGATACCCCCGCTTGGAAGGCGATGACTGAACTCGGTATAGGTTTGGAGCACACTAACTTCAGACAGGGCAGCAAAAATAAAAATGAAGTAGTTTTGATCCCTAGAGTTTTCTTTGAGAAGGGGATTTTCGATAAATCACGGATTACCCAGGATATAATTTTATACCCGTCTTTGACTGAATCGGGTGAATATAGGTTGCATTCCGAAACTGCGTTTATAAGCCCGATTAATAAAAAGTTGTCGCTGTGTTTCAGCTTTATTGATGACTATAATTCAAATCCGTGTAAAGATACCAAGAAAAATGACACCCGGTTTATATCTTCATTAAGCTACTCTTTCTAAAAGCTTCCCGAAGCCATGCTTAAAATTTTACCCGGTCGGTACAAAAATTATAACCGGTTTTTAAGAGCGATAAAAGCATAAGTAACGAAATGTTCGTCTCTCCGTGGTAGACAAAAAGTAAAGCTTCATCTGTCAAAAAGTTACGTCATTTCTAGCTAATAAATGCCGGACAAAACGGACAAATTTCGCGAGGAATTACCTCTCTAAACCCATCTAAAAGTGTGAATTTACTTGTTAAGGGCTATAAATTCGCTATAATAAATATCTGTATATAGCGAAGGTTCCTACTCGACTTATATTAGTGGGACTCTAAATTTGCAGTTTTTAATTTAACAAAAGGAGTATCATGAAAAAAATATTTGTAGTTTTATTAGTATTTTTTATGTCGCAGATAGGAACATTATTTGCGCAAGGTGAAGCCTTAAAACCAACAGATGAGCAACTTAAAAAAATCTTAGCTGATTTTGATCAGTATTCAGCTAAAGCAATGGTTGATTGGAAGATCCCCGGTATGGCGATCGGTATTGTACAGGACGGCAAACTTATATTTGCCAAAGGTTATGGTGTAAAGACGCTTGGCAGCAATGATCTGGTTTCAGAAGATACTATCTTCCAGATCGGTTCTACCTCCAAGGCTTTTACCGTTACGCTTTCCGCAATGCTCGCGGATGAAGGAAAAATCAAATGGGAAGATAAAGTTATCGAACATGTACCGGACTTCGCGATGTATGATCCATGGGTGACTAGAGAGTTTCAAGTCGTGGATTTAATGGCTCAGCATAGTGGTATGCCCGGATATGCGGCGGATTCGCTTTATCTTTTTGGTTTTGATCAGCCGTATATAAGGCATGCGATTCGTAATATCAAGCCTGTGACTAGTTTCCGTGCAAAATATGCTTATCAAAACGGGCTGTGGCTTACGGTATCCGCGATCATCGAAAAATATACAGGTAAGACTTGGGAAGAGGCGCTTAAACAGCGTATTTTTGAGCCATTGGGAATGACCAATTCTTCAGCGGATATGCAATCTTTCTTGAACGCAAAAGACGTCTCTTCGGTGCATGCGGCTGATGGAGATAAGGTGATTGCATTGCCTAAAAACTGGGAATTCCTTGATTGGAGTTATGTTGCTGGGCCTGCCGGAGCGATCAACTCGAACGTTGTGGATATGGCAAAGTGGCTGATTTTTCAGATGAATAACGGTAAGGTCAACGATAAACAGCTGGTTTCCGAAGAGAATATGCAGGTTATACATTCACCAAAGACCATAATCGGCTTAGGCAGCAAAACGCATGAAAATATATTTTATTGTTTAGGCTGGCTGTATCAGGAGCATTCGCCTTATCCAATGATTTGGCATAACGGCGGCACGCTTATGAAAACTATGGTCGCTTATGTCCCTGAACAAAAGATCGGGATAGTCGTGCTTTCGAATTATGTTACGCAGCTGCCGGAGTTATTGGCTTTTAGGTTTTTTGACCTTTATGCCGGCAAGCCTGTCAATGACCTGAGCGCTGAAGGTTTGAAGGAGTTAGAGAAAGCCAAGAAAGAGGAAAAGGCCAAGAAGCCTGTCGCGCCAAAGAATCCTGCTCCAGTGTTACCTTTAGAGAAATACGCCGGAGATTACGCGAACGACATATACGGCAAAATAAATGTTTTTGTTGTCGACGGTAAATTGACCATAGTGATAGGGCCCAAAAAAGTAAAAATGGCCCTTAATCACTGGGATAAGGATATTTTTAGCATAAATTATCCGGTTTACGGCGTAGATCTGGATGATGGGTTCGCGATCTTTCAGGTCGATCCGCAAGGCAAGGTTACCGGCGTCAACATTGATTCCCTGGATCAGGATGATGGTCTAGGTGTTTTTAAGCGGGTTGAAGAAGATATCGCGAAAAAATAAGAAACAGCATTGCCTCACTTCCCAAGAGGTATTGCGTATATAATTAGGCTAATAAATTAAGAGAGGTTTTCCCTCATGGAATACTAGAGGGACTCCAGTAATATCCTTCTTCTCGTAGTATTGAAGAGTTTAACGGCTATAATCGCAACAGCGGTCATAGCCGTTTTTATCTGGCGATGTCCCTAGGAGTTAGGGCATCGTATTTATTAGCTACATATCGGAATTTTTCGTACCACAAGCTGTTTAAAAAGCCTCTCTGAATTAAACCGCTTTATCGCCAAAATAGGCCAATTCCTCTCTTAGTTTATGCTGGCTAGTTTATGCCATAATGGTCAATAATTTGCATTATTTTTGTAGAGAAATTAAACAATTAATCAGACCTTATTTATTGTATAATATGTTTATCAGATAAATTATGGAGGGCTATCATTATGGCAGATAAAATAAAAGATCCGATTTGCGGTATGGAAGTGGAAGAAGGTAAGGCTGTAAAACTTGAAGAAAACGGTGAAACTTATTACTTTTGCAGTAAGAGTTGCCAGGATAAATTTTTGAATAAAATAAATGATAGCAATGTTAATAAAAAGCATGATTCCGATAGGGAGCAAAAAATGATCTATACGTGCCCAATGCATCCCGAGATCGAGCAGGATAAATCCGGTGACTGCCCGAAGTGCGGGATGCATCTTGAACAAAAGGCTGCCTCTGCCGGAGAAGAAGACGATAAAGAAGCGCTAATACTCGCGCATAAATTCTGGATTGGATCGATTTTGGCTCTTCCTGTTTTCTTCCTGGCCCTCGGTGAAATGATTCCGGTTCTTAATTTAAAAGTACTTGTTCCTTCCGAACTTTCACGTTGGTTGCAGTTTATCTTCGCGACACCCGTTGTGTTGTGGGCAGGAAATATTTTCTTTGTAAAAGCTTGGAAATCAGTTTTGAATAAAAGCCTCAATATGTTCACCCTGATTGCTATGGGTGTGGGGGCGGCTTATGGTTTTAGCGCGATAGCTATCCTTTTTCCGAATATTTTCCCTGAATCATTAAAACAGCACGGCCAGATAGGCTTGTATTTTGAAGCAGCCACTGTTATTACAGTCTTGGTGCTTATGGGGCAGCTTCTTGAGGCAAAAGCGCGTAGTAGAACAGGCCAGGCGATTAAAGCATTACTTGGTTTTGCCGCAAAGGTTGCGTACCGTATTAGAGATGGTAAAGAAGAAGATGTGGCCATTGATCAAATTCAAAAAGGTGATTTATTGCGGGTTCGTCCGGGAGAGAAAGTCCCCCTGGATGGTATTATTACCGAAGGCAAGAGTACAATCGATGAATCAATGATTTCAGGTGAACCGGTTCCGGTTGCGAAGATTGGAGGAGATCGGGTTATCGGCGCGACTGTTAATCAGACAGGTACCTTTGTCATGAGGACTGAAAAGATAGGCTCTGAAACCCTTCTTTCACAAATTGTGAAAATGGTAGCTGATGCGCAACGTAGCCGTGCCCCTATTCAGAAACTTGTTGATCAAGTTTCCGGTTATTTTGTGCCTGCGGTATTAGTGTGCGCAGTAGTTGCTTTTATCACCTGGTCCATATTTGGGCCGGCGCCGGCTTTGGCGTATGCCTTAATTAGCGCTATTTCGGTTTTGATCATTGCTTGTCCTTGTGCTTTGGGCCTGGCAACACCGATGTCAATTATGGTTGGTGTAGGAGTTGGCGCGCAGTCAGGTATATTGATTAAAAACGCCGAGGCGATTGAAAAGTGCGAGAAAATAACCCATATTCTTACGGATAAAACAGGGACTTTAACATCCGGCAAGCCACAGGTAACCGCCACCATTATGGCAAATGGTTGGGATGAGAAATCTTTGTTGAGCATAGCGGCTTCTATCGAACAGAGCAGTGAGCATCCGTTAGCTAGCTCAGTAGTTGATTACGCAAAAGAGAAAGGTTATGCATTGGCGCCAGTCGATGATTTTCAATCCGTAACGGGCGCAGGGGTTAAAGGCAAAATTAATGGCAAAGCAGTTTTACTCGGAAAACAAAAGTTTATCGAAGATAATGGAATAAGTCTACTCGGCGAATTAAAAAAGAAGTCTGATGAGCTTCAAGAGAAGGCCGAGACTGTTATCTGGGTAGCCGTTGATAGACAAATAGTGGGAATACTGGGGATTTCTGATCCTATAAAGAAAACAACTCCTGATGCTATTCGCGCTTTACATAAAATGGGCTTGAAAGTTGTTATGTTGACTGGGGATAATGAAAAAACCGCTAAGGCCATCGCAAAAGAATTAGGCATTACCGATGTTTATGCAGGATTAGAGCCGGAAAATAAGCAGGAGATCGTAAAGAAATTAAAGAGCGAAGGTGTAAAGGTGATGATGGCCGGAGATGGCATTAATGATGCGCCGGCATTGGCTGAAGCGGATGTCGGTGTTGCCATGGGTACGGGAACGGATGTGGCGATTGAGAGCGCAGGAATTACTTTGGTTAAGGGGGATCTCAATGGAATTGTTAATGTGCTGCGGCTTAGCCGGGGAGTTATGCGAAACATTCGTCAAAATCTGTTTTTTGCTTTTATTTATAATGCGATAGGCGTTCCCATTGCCGCTGGCATACTTTATCCATTCTGGGGGTTGTTTTTGAGCCCTATGATTGCCGGCGCGGCAATGAGTTTCAGTTCGGTTTCAGTAATCGGGAATTCTCTTAGGCTGCGTAATATTAAATTATAGAAATAGCGATAAATTACCAATGTCCGCCTCAGAGAGGCGGACATTTTACATCTATCAATCTTCCAAATAGTTGCGTAATTTCAGGCCCAAAATGACCGGACATTTCGGACAAATTACGCGAGGAATGACCTCTCTAAAGGCGCGAATTTTTTTGTTATAGGCTATAAATTCGCTATAATACATACCTGTAAATACAGAGAGGTCTTCCCCTTGTGCAATATTACTCCCGCCTTAGCGGGGATACCTCACAAAATTAGTCAAATCTATGATAATTTATGTTGCAGTGAGTTTTTGTTTGGAGTAAAATAAATACACTTTTATATCTCATTGTCTAAAATTAAATAAAAGGAGGCGGGTCTATGTTTGATAAAATTTTACATAACTTTAATTTAATGATGAGGCATAGCGCATCTCATAAAATATTGATATCTTTTGTCATCGTTTTGGTTGCCGTTGTGCTGACTAAGATAGTAGCCGTATTGTTGTATCGTTTTCAGAGCAGGATTATAGCAAAATTTAAAAAGGCAGGTCTAGCCGGGGCCTCTGCAATCGAAACCAGGATGACAATAATACGTAGAATTGTAGAAACCGGTATTTATTTATTTGCTTTTATTATTTTTC
This sequence comes from Candidatus Omnitrophota bacterium, assembly GCA_022013085.1. Lineage (GTDB taxonomy): Bacteria > Omnitrophota > Gorgyraeia > Gygaellales > Profunditerraquicolaceae > UBA6249. The sequence continues at coordinate 26,186 of JAKLQX010000066.1, forward strand.
TCCAACAGTTTCAGGCGATGCGCCATATTGGGACAGCGCTTTTAGCCTCCGCGGGTATCGCGGGGATAGTTATTGGCATGGCAGCCCAAAATACTCTTTCTAATATTATTGGCGGTATCTGTATTTCTTTTTCTCAGCCGGTTCGTTTGGATGATGCGGTTATCTTTAAGAATGAGTTTGGCTGGATAGAAGAAATAGCGCTCATGCATACTATTATACGCACTTGGGACAACAGAAGAATAGTCGTTCCTAATAATATACTAGTAAATGAAGTAATTGAAAATTGGACTATTAAAGACCCGTCATTGTTAGGGGTGATTATGATGTATGTAGACTATACATGCGATGTTGATAAAATCAAGGATTGGGTTAAGGAAATTGTAGCAGTAAGCCAGAATTCAACTTTAGAGAGAGTAGGCGTAGTACAGGTTGTTGATTTTACGGAGAAATCAATGGTGTTAAGGATTTTATGTAAGGCTTCAGATGCGCCTAAGGCATGGAATTTACGTTGTGAAATAAGAGAAAAGTTAATTAGCAGGTTTAAGCAAGAAGGCTTACCATTGCCACAAATAAGGATTGCCAGGGATAAGGTTTTATAATTTTATATAATTTTTCTTTCGATTGCGCTTGACAAGGGATAAAATAATAGTAAACTGAAAGAGATAATTAAGTTTTATAATAGACGAAATGGGTTCAGGGAAATTCTCCTGAAGGTTTTTGGATGGTCGGGCCGCCATCTGCGATTATCGCAGGTGACGGTTTTTTTATTGTTAAGTAGATAAAGTTAAAGAAAGGAGTTGTTTATGGATTGGCAAAATCCCCCTAGCCCAGATGAAATAATCGATATAGGGAAAAAGAAATTTTTTAGTTACAGCAAGTATATCCCTTGGATAGTATTAGGCCTGATTGTTATTATGGGGTTAAAAGGTGTAATTTATTCAATAGGCCCGGATGAGGTAGGAGTAATCCAGAGGTTCGGTAAATATTTCGACTTAAGTTCGCCGGGACTGCATATTAAGATTCCTTTTGGGATTGATAAAGTAACCCCTATTAAGGTAGAAAAGATTTTTAAGGAAGAGTTTGGGGTTAGAAACATGAACACAGGGTCAAGAACAGAGTATTCTTATGGATCAGACCTTGAGGAGTCTCTTATGCTTACAGGGGACTTGAACATACTTGATGTGCGTTGGATTGTGCAATTTAAGATAAAAGACCCTATAAAATTGCTTTTTGTCGTGCGTGACCCTCTTAAGGTCATAAGGGACGTTTCTGAAATAGTTATGCGCCGGTTTGTGGGAGATTACACTGTGGATGAGGTATTAACTATTAAAAGAGAAGAAATAGACCATTTAGTACAAATTGAGATGCAAAAAATTCTGGATGATTATGAGACAGGAGTGCAGGTTATTACAGTGAAATTACTAGATGTAAATCCTCCTGATAAAGTAAAACCAGCTTTTAACGAAGTAAATGAGGCAAAGCAGGAAAAAGAAAAAATGATTAACCAGGCCTGGGAGGCATATAACAAAACCATACCAAAGGCCAGAGGAGAAGCGGAGCGGACTATCCGCGAGGCAGAAGGGTACTCCCTCGATAAGATAAACAGAGCTAAAGGCGAGTCAGAAAGATTTTTAGTAACCTTAGGGGAATATAAAAAAGCTCCAGAGATTACTCGTAAGAGACTATACCTTGAGACACTCGCTGAAGTTTTACCTAAGGCAAAGGAAAAATATATCATTGACCCAAGGCAATCTTCCATATTGCCGTTATTAGATATAGGCAAGAAAGGAGGGCTTAAGCAATGAAAGAAGGCAAATTAGGGACAATCTTAAAATTAGTTTCTTCCCTGGCTATAATTATTTTTCTTGCGTTTGCAAGCGGGGCGTTATTTATCGTGGATGAAACCAAACAAGTAGTGATTACCCAGTTCGGCAAACCGGTGGGAGAGCCGATAACATCCGCGGGTCTGCATTTTAAAACGCCTTTTATTCAACAGGCGCATTATTTTGAAAAGAGGCTTCTGGAATGGGACGGTGATCCGAATCAGATACCTACAAAAGACAAAAAATATATCTGGGTAGATACAATGGCGCGTTGGAAGATAGTGGATGCGCTGAAGTTTTTACAGTCCGTAGGCAATGAGTTAAGCGCAAACAGTCGCTTAAATGATATTATCAATTCAGCCACCAGAGACGCTGTTACCGGCAATCTTTTGGTTGAAGCGGTAAGAGACTCAAACCGTATATTGGAAAGTAAGGATCTCGGGGATGATGCTATTGTTAGTGAAGAAGCTTTGGAACGTATTGAAACAGGAAGGCAAAAATTAACTCGTGCCATATTAGAGAAAGCAAAAGTTCTTGCCCCGCAATACGGGATTGAGATTATGGATGTACGCATAAAGCGTATAAATTATGTAGAAGAAGTGCGCAACAAGGTATATGACCGGATGATTGCTGAAAGAAAGCGCGCTGCCGAGAAATACCGCTCAGAAGGATTTGGAAAATCTGCCGAGATTGAGGGACAAACCGGCAAAGAGTTAAAGTTGATTACTTCAGAAGCTTACCGGCAGGCGCAGTCACTCGTAGGGAAAGCTGATGCCGAAGCAATTAATATTTACGCCGGCTCTTATGAGCAGAATCCCGGATTTTACTCCTTCATGAAGACATTAGAAACATATAAAGTCACTATTGACGAAAACTCAACACTGATTTTGACAACTGATAGTGATTACTATAAATACCTTAAGGCTCTGGGGCTCTAAAATAACGTATCCCTATAGAGAAGGATTGAGTATTAGTTCAATCTTGTGAGGGATTCTATTTATCGATTTTATGATAAATTTTAGTCAGATGAAAATTAAGCGTGTCGTTATGGAAGATGGGTTAAAATAAAAGGAGATATGTTGGCAAGGGATAATTATTCGTATAAAAAGTATCAGAAAGAATTGGCTAGGAAAAAGAAGACAGAGGAAAAGATGCAAAGAAAACTGGAGAAAAAAGCGATGGAGGCTACGCCTGAGTCTGGGCAGGTTTCCAATGATCAGCCCTCCTTAGAATAAAGAAGCACTTGTATAAAATGCCCTTCTAAACCCAGAATATTCTTGATATAGTGGGTATTGAGTCCATAATCGGTTTGTGTAAATCAGAATGGAAAGAAACTTGTCCAAGGAAAAGTAAGGTAATTTATGGGTACAGAGTTTAAGGATTTAGATATAGGCAATTTAAAAATAGGGCTGCCGATCATTCAGGGCGGAATGGGGGTACGTGTGTCTTCGTCTTCATTGGCTTCGGCAGTATCTAATGAAGGTGCTCTTGGGGTGATTGCCGCAGTAGGA
>JAKLQX010000067.1 GCA_022013085.1 Candidatus Omnitrophota bacterium
ATAGCAGGAGAAAGGAGTTGCTAATGATTAAATACCAAAGAATTACGCTCATGGAGCGAGAAGAAATTAGCCGGTACATTGCTTCAGGATACAGTAGCCGGAAAATTGCTCAAAGCCTTAATCGGCTGCCAAGTACCATTTCTCGAGAAATTCTTCGCTCAGGATTCGCAGAACGAAAATATTATCGGGCTATTTTCGCTCAACAACAATCAAACAAGATGCGCCATAAGTTACGTAAAAATCGTAAGCTTGATAACAACATCCCCTTGCGCGAAGTCGTGCTTTATTATTTAGCAAAGAACTGGTCACCGGAACAAATTGCCAAAAGGCTAATTATATTGTATCCTAATGACATGATTATGCGCGTATCTCATGAAACTATTTATTCGTACCTCTATATTTTACCACGCGGAGCATTAAAACGTGAAATAGTATCATCTTTAAGACAGCATCATCTGCATCGCCGAAAAAAGAATAAAGATCGTCAGAAACTAGGTTCCATTCAAGACTTCCTCAGTATTGAAGAGCGTCCAAAAGAAGTAGCTGATCGTATAATCCCAGGCCACTGGGAAGGAGACCTAATAATAGGACGCCGTAATGCTTCTGCCATAGGAACTCTCGTTGAGCGCACAACACGCATGACCTTCCTCGTAAAAATAGGAAACCAAGAAGCTAGAACTGTTAGAAGGGCTTTTGCCGAAGAGTTCCGTCAATTACCCAAAGGTTTAAAAAGAACATTAACCTATGATCAAGGCCGAGAGATGGCTCAACACAAACTTTTTTCAAAAGAAACAGAAATAACCGTTTACTTCGCGCATCCTAGCTCCCCTTGGGAACGAGGAACAAATGAAAACACGAATAGTTTAATACGACAGTATTTTCCTAGTGGAACAGATTTTAATAAGATCTCTATAAATAGACTTAAAGAAGTTCAAGACGAATTAAATGATAGACCAAGAAAAACGCTTGGTTTTTATACACCTCATGAAAAATTCTGTGAAGTGTTGCGTTAGCATTTTGAATCTACCGTCTACTTGTATAGATTCTTTCTTTTTATATAATCAAAAACTTTATCTGTAACTAAATAACCGAAAGATTTATTGCCAGCAACACAGGCGCGCACTTCAAAACCTGAAACATCCACTGCCCTAATCGGCAAAGTTTGAATATAAGGCGGTATTTGCTCTAGCGGATATCCCGGCCGCGTTGCTGCCACAAAATTTACCATTTTAATAATATCGCTTAAATCTTTCCACTCGTTTAAATATTTAAGCAAATCTGAGCCAATAATAAAGTAAAGCTCATCATAAATATACCTAGCTTTAAATTCCTTTAAAGTATCAATGGTGTAAGACCTGCCCTGGCGTTTAATCTCAATATCTGAAACCATAAAAAACTTATTCGATGCCACTGCCAACTTCAACATCTTTAATCTGTCGTCCGCTGAAGCAATATTAAAATTATCTTTGTGCGGCGGCAAAGCCGTAGGCACAAAAATAATTTTATCCAACCCTAATTTTTCTCTTACTTCTTCAGCCAAAATTAAATGGCCGATATGCACAGGATTAAAAGTTCCTCCCAGGATGCCTATCTTCACCCAAGCCTTCTTTCCATATTAAACTCCAACCTTTAGAAGGGCTGGGTTCATGACCTAACCTGGCCTGCGCCATAAACCGTATATTTATAGGTAGTCAGCTCTTCAAGCGCCATAGGGCCGCGCGCATGCAGTTTATCCGTGGAAATACCAATCTCAGCACCCATGCCAAATTGGAAACCGTCAGTAAAACGCGTTGAGGCGTTTACATAAACACAAGCTGAATCCACCTGCTTTAAGAATTTTTCCGCGCTACCTAAATCATCCGTAATAATACTATCAGAGTGATGTGAGCCGTAATTATTTATATGCGCAATTGCCGCATCCAGATCATCAACAACTTTGACTGAAAGAATTAAATCCAGGTATTCAGTGCGATAATCTTTTTCTTGAGCTACTTTAACCCATTTAGCTACTTTTTGGGTTATGGCGCATCCACGAATCTCGACACCTGCATCTAAAAATTTCTTAAGCATCCCAGGTAAAAATCTTGCGGCAACATCACGATGCACCAGCATGCTTTCCATAGCATTGCAAACTCCCGGACGCTGTACCTTAGCATTAAAACAGATTTTTTCCGCCATATTCAAATCTGCACGATCATCCACGTAAACATGGCAAATTCCTTTATAATGTTTAATCACGGGTATGCGCGAAGACCTAACTACTTTATTAATCAGTTCTTCTCCGCCGCGCGGAATAACCAGATCAATATAATTATTTAACTTTAGTAATATATCTACGGCTAACCGATCCGCAGTTGCAATTAAATTAATTGCCCCGTTTGGTAAACCATGTTTTTTAATACATGAGTCAAGCACGCCAAATATAGCAAGATTAGAATTTAATGCTTCGCTACCGCCGCGTAAAATTACGCTGTTGCCGGATTTAAAACACAACCCAATACAATCGCTCGTTACGTTCGGCCGAGATTCATAAATTATAGCAACCACTCCAATAGGACAACGCACTTTCTTAATACGCATGCCATTTGCAGTATCCCAACCACGCATCAGTTCACCCACAGGATCTTGCAGCTTAACAATACCAAGCAGGGAATCAGCCATTTGCTTAATTGTACCTTGCGTTAAAGTAAGCCGGTCAATAAAAGCCTTATTCTTAACAGGCGATTTAGCAATATCCTTTTGGTTAGCTTTTAAGATAACCGACTGCTTGCTCAACAAAGCAGAAGCCATATCCTTAAGTACCGCATTTTTTACAGATGAAGACAAAGTAGCAAGTGTACGCGACGCAGCTAAGGCTTGTTTTGCGATGTTTTCTATTTTTTCTTTAAGATTTTGTTTCATTTTTTTCCCAATAGTAGTAGAGGTTTAAACCTCCACTACTATTTGAAATCATTTTTTTAATGGCAAGAATATAGTTCCCTGAGAATACGGATTATTACTTAGTTGGCTGATAATTTTATCCTTACGTCCATTAGCAATTACACAAAGCACACCGCCCTCAACAGCAATACGCGCTGCTTCAATTTTGGTGACCATACCGCCAACACAGGTATTTTTGCTCGTTGGACTTGCCAAAGATTTTATATCATGCGTAATCTTATTAACTTGGCGTATAACTTTTTTGTTTTTATCTAATAAACCTTCAACATCGGAAAGAATAATTAGAAGATTTGCCCCCACCAATATAGAAACTAAAGCGCTCAAACGGTCATTATCGCCAAGTTTAATTTCCTCAGTTGCTACGGTATCATTCTCATTTATAATCGGCACGCATTTCAGTTTTAGCAAAGTATCCAGCGTATGCTTGGCATTCGCATAGCGCGACCCAAGGAAATCATCCCAGGTAAGCAGTAACTGGGCGCAATTTAATTTATATTTGTTAAGCGCAAGCTTGTAAACATGCATCAGCTCGTGTTGGCCAATAGCCGCAGCTGCCTGTAATTGCTCTAATTTCTTAGGCCGTGTGGTGAGCTTTAGAATTGACATACCCAAAGCAATCGCGCCCGAGGAAACAACCACCACCTCTTTGCCCTGCTTGATTAAATCAGCGATCTGCTTAGCTATATTATTGACTAAACCCGTATCCAGCTTAAACTTATCCGTAGCAAACAAGCTTGAGCCAATTTTAACCACCACTCTCTTATACCTTTTTTGCGACTGCATCGACTAACTCCTCTAATCCTTCTTTATTTAACGCTGATATTGGATAAACTGCCTTCTTAATTAATTTTTTAAAACGTTTAAGATTTTCTTTCGCGCCATCAAGGTCCATTTTATTCGCGCAAACAATCTGGGGTTTTTTAAATACAGCTTTGTTATAATTCTTTAATTCCAGATTAATATTTTTATAATCATCTAGCGGATCCCTGCCTTCAAAACCCGCCATATCAATTACATGAATTAAAATCTTGGTGCGCTCAACATGCTTCAAGAATTCATCCCCTAGCCCCCGGCCCTCTGAAGCGCCTTCAATTAAACCCGGGATATCCGCAACCACAAATCTTTTATCTCCTGATTTGGCTACTCCTAAAATCGGAGCAGTAGTTGTAAATGGATAGGCAGCTATTTTAGGATGCGCGTTAGAAATACTTGAAATTAAAGTAGATTTACCCGCGTTAGGAAATCCTACTATGCCCACATCGGCGATAAGTTTCAAATCCAGAAGAATAATCTTCTCTTCTCCTGGCGCGCCAAGGGTTGCTTCTTTTTGATGCTTGTTGCCTAAACCGCCTTTGCCACCTTTAGCAATAATTACCTGCTCACCCTCTTTATTCAAGTCGCGCAGAATAGAGCCTGTTAGAGGATCTTTAATCATAGTTCCCAAGGGAACGCGAACAATGATATCCTGGGCGCCTCTGCCTTTTTTATGATTTCCTGAACCATGCCCTCCGTGAGCACCAAAAAAATGCCGGTGAAACTGGAAATCAAGCAGAGTAAGCAGATTACGGTCTGCCTGAATAATTATGTCCGCGCCGCGCCCTCCATCTCCGCCATCAGGAACGCCTTCGCGCTGATATTTATCGCGGTAAAAACTCTGCGCGCCTTTGCCGCCTGCGCCCCCACGAACAGTAATTTTGGATCTGTCAATGAACACTTTTTTATAGGCCTAAATCAATAGATTTAATTTTAAGCTCAGTAAGCTGAGCACGGTGGCCTTTTTCCCAATGCGAGTTCTTACGCCTGCGGTATTTATAAGCAGTAGTTTTATCAGCCAAAGACTGCTTGATCACAGTAGCTTCCACCTTAGCACCTAAAACATAAGGCTGGCCAATCACTACTTTTTTGTCTTTTGAGACTAGAAGTACTTTATCTAGTATGATAACCTGGCCTTTTTCCACAACTTGCCTATCTACCTCGATAATATCGTCTCTTTTAACATTATACTGTTTTGCTCCAACTTCAACTATTGCATACATTTGTCTTTCCTCCTAAAAGTAAGTAAATTGATAAACTTGAATTAAATATTATATACCAGCTGAATTTAAGGGTCAAGCTATTTTGATATCTTCTAGGTGCGCGGTAGGATTTGAGATCAGATTAATCTTGATCCTGTATTTATGCTCAATTGCGCGCAGGGCCTCCTTATCTTTTAAGATTTCATCAATCACAGGCGGAGCTAATGTAACACTTGCCTGTTTTAAGGTTTTGCCCTTGAGATAGCGCTTAAGTTCTTTCAAAGCAAAAATTCCCAGGGTTTGCGGTGAGCGCAGCTTACCTTTGCCCTTGCAATACGGACAAGGGTGAAAAGAAAGCATCTGCACGGTTTTGTGAATTCGTTCACGGGTCATCTCCACTATCCCGAACTTAGAGATCCCCACTATATCATATTTTGCCCGGTCGATTGCTAAAGCATTTTTTAAAATATTTAATAACTCTCTGCGATGGCCTTCGCGTTCCATATCAATAAAGTCAATTACAATTATTCCCCCTAAATCACGCAACACGAGCTGCCGGGCAATTTCAAGGGCTGCTTCAGCGTTGACCTTAAAAGCCATATCCTCTTGATTAACTTTTTTCTTAAAACCACCGCTATTAACATCAATAACCACCAGGCCTTCAGTAGGTTCAATTATCAGATAGGCTTTTGATTTCATGTAAACATGGCTTTCAAAGATACGGTTAATCTGTTTCTCCACATCTTTTGCGCCAAATAAATCATCACCCCTGTAAAGTTCCACCTTTTTAGACAAATAACTTAAAAAAGTGCGCATAAAATGCTGGATGCGGTAAAACTCAGGCTTAGAATCAACAATCAGCTTGGAAACATCCTCAGTAAAAGAATCGCGAATTGCACGCAAAGCCAAATCATACTCTTCATAAACCAAAGCCGGAGCTTTTTTCTCTTGCGCAATCTTTTCCAAGCGCTTCCATAATTTATAAAGAAACTGCGCATCGCGGATTAGTTCCTGCTTATTTCTTCCGCTAGCCGCAGTGCGCACAATAAAACCTACTGGATCAGGAAATTTAAGTTCTTTAAATATTTCACGCAAACGCCTTCTTTCAGGTTCATGCTCAATACGCCGTGAGATTCCACCCTGTTTGTCAAGCGGCATAATTACTAAATACCGGCCAGCTAAGCCAATTTCAGTAGAAAGCCGTGGGCCTTTAGTGCCAAAAGATTCTTTAACCACCTGCACTAAAACCTCTTGGCCTTTTTTTACTTCTTTAATCGAAGTCTGAACAGGCGACTCTACGGATTCATACGCGGTTACAATCTCAGATAAATAAAGAAAACCATTCTTAGGTAAACCAATATCTACAAATGCCGCTCCGATCGAAGGCATTACCGCCTCGATTCTGCCTTTATAGATATTACCCACGATAGTGCGGTCCTGCGGACGCTCAATATGAAACTCTAAGAGCTGGCCGTTTTCAACTATAGCAACGCGCTTCTCCTGTGTCTCAGCATTAATTAAAATTTCCTTGGACATCTTTTAAGCTAATCCCTTCTGGTAATTTTTTTTGCAGCCTATTTTTAAAATCATCCAGCTCAACCGGAAATCTTAAAACTATAGAAGCTTCCTCGTGTTCGCTTTCTACTCCCAACTTTAAAGCCCTTTTTAAGCTTAATTTAGGGTGCGGGGAAAAACCTTCTGACATTTTAAGCGGCAGCTCTGCACGGCGCATCGCGCGCGCAAATAGGCGCATCAGGTCTAGATGCGAGATATAACGCATCAGGCCTTTTTTAGAAAAACTAAAGTTTACTCTATACATAATAACTATCGTTATTGCGAGTTATGTACATCTGTAGGGGAGGTTTAAACCTCCCCTACTATATAACACAAATTTTATTTCTTCTTCTTTTTATCCACAGCTTCTTTCTTAATTTCCACTACCGCCGAACGGCCTAATCTCTTTTCCAGCTTGGCTAACTCCTCAGGAGTATACTCATCTTCCTTAATAATCCTGGCTGTGATAAAAATTAAAAGGTCAATCTTTGTGTTAGTAATTGTCTCGCGGCCAAAAAGTTTACCTATCCCCCAGGGAATATCTTTTAAGAAAGGTATACCAATGTTTTCTTTGCCTTTAACATCCTTAAGTAAACCGCCAATTACAATTGTTTCTTTGTCTTTTAGTAGAACCTGGGTTTGAACTTCACGCACATCGATAATCGGGTAATTTGTTGTCGTGGGAGCCGTAGCACCACCAGCAGTAGATGTAGCTGTAACACTAGAATTAGAAGAAGTAATACTAGGATGAATAATCATGTTAATATAACCCTCTTCGCTTATTTGCGGCACGACATTTAAACGAATGCCTATCTCCTGATAATAATCTAATGTCTGGGTAACTGTAGCATTGGTTCCTGTAGTACCAGCTGTAACCGTAGATTCAAGTATGGGGGTATGATATCCCACCAGCATCGATGCTTCCTGATTATCCAACGTAAGTATGCTCGGCGCAGAAAGAGTATTGGTATCAGCATTATCTTCTAAAGCATGGATAACTGCCTCAAACTTAGTGCCGGTTAATTTTTGAAAAACGAATTCAGCACCCGCATTATAAGGCTCATACCCTAAGATTGTAGTCGTTGCCGGACCAAATAAAGACGGCACCAACGGAGTTGCCGTAGTAATCGTACCAGAACGGCCTCCAGTTTTAGTTCCACCACCTTGTGTGGTAATCGGGCTAGTTGGACTTGTTACCGCAGTAGCCGATCCCAACCCCCAATCCAAACCGATATCTCTTAATTTATCCCGGTTAACTTCAATAATTTTTGTTTCAATTAAAACCTGCTTAGGCTTAATATCTATTTTAGGTAAAATAACATTGCGGATTATATCCAGAGAACTGGCTGTATCGGTAATTACCAGCATTTTTGATTTTATCGACGGATCAAAATCCGCTTTTTTCATTACTGTTTCACCAGCGGCATTCTTTTCATAAGAAACCGTCTCAGATTTAATCTCTCCAGCTGCTACTTTTTCCAAAGCCGCGCTAGAATAAGCGTCTCTACCAATTTTAAAGGTTCCAAACTGCCAGCCTTTCTGGCCACGGCTATACAGCACAGAAATTTTCCCGCGCGGAGAAAGTAACGGGATAATAATCTTCTGCGCATCCTGGGCATCCAGAAACTTTAGAACAATGATATCTGTCCGCAAAGCCTCTTCAGCGGCAATCTTAGCTACATTTTCAATCTTGGTAACTAAAATAACATTTCCCTGCTTCTGGGAACCAAAACCATAAGTTTTTAATATTACATCCAGAGCTAGCTCCCATGGCACGTCTGCAAGCCGCACTGAAACATTTCCGATAACATCCGGAGTAGTTACAATATTAATCCCGGATTTATAAGAAATTATCTTTAAAACATTATTAATATCTGCTTCTTTAAAATCCAGAGTTACATTACCCGGAGAAGTTGTAATTTCTGTCACTTGAGGCGGGGGGCTTGCAGCAGGAGTAGTTGTTATCATTTCCGCATCAGTCGCTGCATGAGCATAACAATAAAAAGTAAAGACAAAAACTAAAATTATTTTTTTCACTTTATTTCCTCCTTGCCCACAAAGGGCATACCCGCGCAATTCAAATAAGCGCGGGGTGTTGCCCACAAGGGCACACCCCCCGCAATTAGCGCACAAACGCATGCCGGCGCATACCTATTGCGCCGGGCGACTTATAAGGGCGGGGTGTTGGTTAACTCTACCTCTAAAGGAATTCCATCTTTAATAAAAATTACTTTATTTTCTTGAATTTTTAAAACCTGGTAATCACCGACTATGTCGCCAATCCCTACAATATTAGTATTAACTATAGCAAAAGAGCGGCCAAACTGATCATAGATAATCCCTTCTATTGCTAAGCCTTCTGCAGTCGTAGTTTCCTGTTTATCCAGCTTAAGCAAACGGCCTTCCGGTGTAACTAACGGAATAAATGGATTGCGTTTGCCTTTGGCGTCATAAACAAACTCGCCTTGGCTAAAAGCAACCGTGAAAAAAATAAAGAAAAAAAACAGCAATAGAAAAAACCGTTTATTTAGTAACATAAGTTTTTAATACTAACGCGACCTTTTGTTTCATATAATCCGGAAGCTGAGTTGAGATTTTAAGCTCCTGCACTCCTAAAAAAACTTGAGAGTTTTCTAATTCATTAATAAATTTCCCCAAATTATGATAATCACAAGTCAAATCTAAATTTATTAAAATTAGCGTAAATTTATTCCCGGCAACAACATTCTTAACATTAATAGTTTCCCGGCTAGGCCGGATTTGGCCGATCTTAATATCAAGCTTATTCGCCTGGCTTGAAATATCCTGCAATAGCCCAGGGATCTGGTCTGCAGCAATAATTTTAGACGACATGATAATTGCTTTTTGAGTTGCCAAACTCTGCTTGCCTTGCGAGGCGCGCATATTATCTAAATTTCGATTAAAATTAGTAAGTTCATTTTTTAATTTTGTAATCTTTGGATTCAAACTATTAATCCCAGAGGTTTGGCTTTTTAAAATAAAAGTAAAATCTATATAAATAATCAGGGAGCAGATAATCACAACTAATATTTTCTTCTGTTTATCTAATTGCAAGTTACTTAAATTCACCCCGCACCTTCTTTCGTATTCAGTATTCTGCTTATACTTATCCTATTGAATCTTAATGCTTTAAAAAATGATGAATAATTAGAAGGTGCGGGGTTCATTTTACTTTCAAAGCTCCTGTCAGAATAAAATCTGCGATATCATACCCGCCAACATTTTTCTTCTTCACATTTGATAATTCAAAAGAAACAAAATCTTTTGAGAATTCACTATCCTCTTTTAAATTTTCCAGCAACTTATTAATCAGGTTAACCTCTTCCTTGGCAAAAGAGATTACTGAGCCCTGAATAACAATATCTTTCGCGTTGATAGTTATTTCATTAAACCAAACTCCAGAAGGCAAATTCAAGCTCAATTTATTTAATTTCTCTGCCCAAAGAATTCTTTTGCCGGTCAACAACTGCGCTAAGCTGGCATCTTGAGAAACAGCAGAATACTCATTATTAAATTCATCTACCCCTTTTTTTTGCGGCGCAAGTTCTACCCACTTGCGATTTAAAGCAACAAGTTGGTTATTTTTAGAGATAGAAATAACAGCAAAATAAATGTGCGCGCAAACAAGCACGAAAAGCAAAATAGGAATGGCATAAACAAACAACTGCTCCTGGCTAAATGCCGCGGGCTTAGTAACAGTAGAGTACTCCGCGCTTTTAGTTTTAATTTTTACCCTTAACTCTTCTGGTAATAAATTTATCTCGATCATTTTTTATCGCAATGCTAAACCTACCGCAATATTAAAAAGACTTACGATTTGATTTAATTTTACAGCATCAAGTTGATCGTTAATTTTTATCTGTTTAAAAGGATCCCAAAATTCAACCTCGATACCTAAGGAACTTACTAACATTTCTTTAAAACCAGTAATTTTGCTTCCGCCTCCGCTTAAAAATATCTTAACTACGCTAGAATTATTTTGACTTTCATAATAATCAAATGAAGTACGAATCTCAACAGCCAGATTTGTCAAAACACTCTCAACAGTTGCCTTAACCTTATCTACTCTTTCACCTTCTGGCTTGTGGCTTTGCCTATCGGCCCCGCCGTAGGCGGGGTCGGAAGGCAAACCATCTCCCTCCGAATTAAGCTTTAACTCTTCAGCTGCTTTAAAATCAATACTAAAGATATCCATAAGCTTCTTGGTAAAGTTTGCCCCGCCAAAATGAATATCCCGGCTTAATCGCGGAGCGGCATTATCAATAATATTAACATTGCTTATGGTTGCGCCAATATTTAAAAGACAAATAGATTTACTTTCCAAAATTTCTACCTTAGGGTAATTAAAATTAAAAGCATTGATTAAAGCCAGCGAATCAATATCCACGATATTTGGCCTTAAACCAGCGCCTTCTAAGGATTTAAGCCTCTCTCGAATAAATTCTTTTTTAAGCGCGGCAATTAACACGAGCATCTTATCATCAGGCAAATTATCTTTTAAAATCTCCGCGTCCAGATTAACTTCTTCAAGAGAAAAAGGAATATGCTTTTGAGCCTCAAATTTAAGCGCTTGGCGTAATTCTGATTTACTCATACGCAGAAAATTCACATATCGGATAACCGTGGATGAACCGCAAAACGAGATATTTACTAAATCAGCGTTTTGCGCGTGTTTAATTTTCTTCAATACCTCAATAGGATCAAGCTGGCTTTCCTCTACATCAAAAGCAACAAGCTCTACGGAATTGCCGCTAATCTTTAATTTTACAGCTTTAATTGACTGCGTACCAATATCTAATCCGATTGAAAACTTATCCTTGCCAACCGGTAATTTTATTCTAGAAAAAATATTAGCCATATTAAATTTCCCGCATTTTAATTTATCAAGGAGACACATTGTAAGAATTCTGCGTATCCAGCCAAGCTATAATCCTGACATCTGTATTAGGATGCAATGCGTCTCTTATTGCATACATGTAAGACTCATTATAATCAATATGAGGATTGCCATTCATTGAAACAGTGCCACCTGCCCATACTCCCCCTGTAATATTTACAATCGTCGGGCCTCCTCCTCCATTTAGTACTATATCGCCCCGTGTATATAAGCATCCGTCGATCGAAGCATTTCCTGATATTGCTGCATCATAAATCGTATTGCCTCCCACTACTACAAACCCACCAACCACCTGTTTGCCCCCGGCAATACTAAAATCGCCATTAACAAAAACTACATTGGGGACTCCTATTGGATCACTTGGAGAAGGAGCAACCTTCCAAAAACTAATAGGATAGGTGGTTACATTAGTACTGGCATTATACCAACCCTGATCTATGCTCGTCTGCCTCAATGACTCAAAATCAAGTGATGGCAGGCCATTAGCCTGTAAAGTAGGATCGTTTTGGGTTATGGTATAACCTGAATCTACGGGCCCAGTAACTGTGCCTCCAGAAAAAACATCTCCACCAACTGGATCATTACCTATTGCTATATTTCCTGTAGAACATATGGCATTATCATAAAAACCAGTAGGGGTATTTTGATATTCATTCATACTTGCCTTAACCTCGCGCGTCATATTGCAGTTATTTGGAAGCGAAGTACAATTACAGTTAGCTGGCAGGCAACCGCGGCCAATTACTGTATAATTTCGCACACCAAAAGGGCTGCTTATGCTAACATCAAAATTATATTTTCCTGGACTTGAAGATGTAGTAAATAAATTACTCCCAGATAAATTAAAGTTCTGCCTAATTTGATACTGGGCTCGATTTACCCCTGCATCAGCAAGAAGCAATGCCTGCGCCTCTTCAAGAGAAACTCTACTAATCCTATTTTCAGAAATGGAACGAAAAAGCGCAAGACTGCCTAAAACAGTAAGCACCAATACTGTAACTAGAGCAAATACCAAAGCCATGCCTCGTCTTTTAATTCGCATTTCTTAATTTCACTTTCTCAATTAGAACTCCGGCCGAAGGAAATAAAAGTACCCTTTGCCGAACGTTTTTGCTAGCGCTTAATTGAATTTGTACTATCCTAGAGCTGGAACATGTGTTATTGCAGACATAATCATCTAGAAGCCCATCAGCGTGGAGAGCTTCATAATGCCCGCAACAAAAACTTAAAGCATTGATATCGTTAGCTAAAACTTTAGCCGTATTCACGGGATGCTCGCGCACAATTTGATTTCCAACCAGATAATAACTTATAAGCCCAGAATAAGTAACCGGGCTAGTTGTAATGTCGATAGGCACAGTAAATTGAATACTCGCTAAAGAAATGGGTATGGTTACGGATTGGCTATTTCTCAGCTCTTTGCTCATACCATCAATAGCCTGACGAGCCTGCTGCTGCAAATCAATTAAGCCTGTATCAGTATTTAGAACCAGATCCGCCATATTTAAAATAGCAAAAATACCCCCGATTAATACGATAAATACCACTATGGCAACAAGAACTTCAACAATTGTAAAACCTTTTTTCATGGTTGAGAAATTAAAGTTACCAACTCTGCCGGAGAACCAGGGTTTTCACCACCATTTACTACCCCGTCAAAATTTACATCTCCGCCAACAGTACGGCCCCTGCTACGAAATGAACCTATTACCCTGACTTGCTTTAAAGTCGTTTCTATATTAGATATTTCTACTCTTCCTTTAGCTGCACCAACTTGAAAACCATTTATATCAAAAGTATCATTATTGCAAATTGCTCCCTGAGGCCTAGTGCCAGGACAAACAGCAAAAATATTATAAAAACCTGCTTCTTTTGCTTCTTCCATCTTAGTTTCTAAAGACTTGGTAACAAGAATATAATTACGGTTTATTTCATTTAGGAATATGCACTGAATAAAAAGGGCAAGTGAACCTACTAAAGTCACAACTAAAATCATAGAAGCAAAAAGTAGCTCTATTAAATTAAAACCTTTATTGGAGAGTCGGATCACTTGAGCTTGCTGCTTGCCCTTCCCGGACATGCACCGCACCTGTCTCATCAACATAATAATATCTCCCTCCCAAAATACTGGTAGGATTAGCGTTAACTGTAAAACCTAGCCCATTAAGTACGTAAATAAAGCCATACCCTTGCTTACTTCCACTGCCTAGCAATTGATCAATATACGGAGGATTAGAAATAGGCATAGCAAGCTCTAACAGGGTTTCAGGAAATGCGCCTCTATTCGCATGGTAAAGTTGACAGGCGTCGCTTAAAATTTTCAAGTTTGCCACTGCTACTCCCTCATTGGCAACGCTACGAGAACGCAAAATATTCGGGATTGCTAAACCAATTAAAACCATAAGTATCGCCACAACGATCATAATTTCAATCAGAGTAAATCCTCGTTTCATATTTAGCTTACTCCTTCCTGTCGCATTCTTCTGAAACTAAAAGACTACCTGTAGTCACGCTATAAGTAACCTTACCAGTAAGATTGCATCTTAATGGCCGAGCATAACAATTATACCCCGACTCATTAAGCCTAGGACAACTATAGCTATATCCTTTTATGGGAGATTGCCCTACATAATCTCTATCTAAAAAATCTGGCTTAGCCTGGCTTAAAATCGAAATGCTGCTAGGATAAATTCCACGATTATCTCTGGCATAGTTTTCCAAAGCTATAGATATAAGCTTTAATGTAGTTCGGGCATTCGACTCATTCTGAGAATTCGTTATTTTAATAATTCTTTCGGAAACAACTCTCAAAAATAAAGCCAATAAAGCGATAGTAACCATTATCGCTACAAAACTTTTTCCCTTTTTATCCTTCACTTTAACCCTTTCAATATAAGCTACTTATAAAATTTTATCACAGAAAACAAAAACCACAAGCATAATTATTTATTTTTGCTTTTTATTTATCTTTTGTATATAAATTTGGTTACAAAAAAGCGAGGGAAAGATTAATTTTCCCCCGCTTTTTAAAAACATCCAGTAAAATTACGGTAATACTGGATCATTTACTGTAGGTACGCCACCAGCAGCATTGAAACGAATAACTCCAGATTCATCAGTAAAAAAACTTCTCGAACCAGTAGTACCAACAGTCTCTGGTACTGCTGTAGCAGTAAAAGTGTTTGCTAACCCAACAAGACTAAAATTGTAACCACTCTTTAAACAAGGCACTACAGCGCATCCTAATACATTATCAATGTACGGAGGAACCGCAGAACCTAAAGCGTTTAAGGTAGCTGGATAAGCAGCGTTTACTGACCTGAAGCTTATTGCTGAAGAAGCTATTGTCTTAGCAGCAGCTATAGCTGTGGCCTCATTAGCGTTAAGTCTTGCACGCAAAAGGTTAGGTATGGCTATTGCCGCTAAAAGCGCAATAATTGCTACTACAATCATGATTTCGACCAGTGTAAAGCCTTTTCTATTCATTGAAAATAACCCCCTTCCCAAGGTCAAATTGTCTTTTTGCGCTTACTTAAAGCTAACTCTTATTTTGTATCCAATAATTATGACTTACAACTCATAAGAAGCTGCCTTTAAGCTCACACTAAAGCACACCTTATGTATCCTTAATAAAATTAACACTTTAGGTAACCTTTGTCAAGTGAAAGATTAATTAGGGACCTTTTAAACTCGAGCAGCAGTATATACATATTTCAAGAGATGCTTTCCGGTATTAATAACATTATGCGGTATTTTTGGCGGGATATAAACAAATATATTCTTCTTAACTTTAAGACTATTTTTTTCTCCATAACAGATTAGCCCTGAACCACTGATTATAAAAATTACCTCTTCGCTTGGCCCAGTATTATGCAACCCCACAGATTCCTTCGGCTTTAAAACTACAAAACCGCTGCGCAATCCTTTTGCTTTAGAAGAATCACCAAACAAGCGTAAAAATCTTTGCCTGCCCTTGAGTTGCGTACAAAATACTTTCTCTTTAGACATAGCCTTTAATCCTTTCTTAAGTAGGGGACGTCCTCTTAAGGGACACCCTATTTTCTTGTTAATTACTAAACGTAGCTGACGTTTAAACGTCAGCTACGTTACGGTGTATGATGCTCCAAATGCACATGCGGATGCAAATGCATTTTATCCTTATGTTTATGGCTATGAATATGTACTAAATTATTCATTTTTAGTAAATCAATATCATTAAGAATTACATCAGTTTTACCAAAGCGGGTAATTGTTTTCTGATTATTAAAAACATAAACCAGATCTGATATCTCTTCTACAATATGCAGATCATGCGTTGCGGTAATTATTGTTTTCCCGCGCAGATTTTCATGAATAAGCAGGTCAATAATATGCCTGGTAGTAAGCGGGTCAAGCCCGGCAGTTGGTTCATCAAGGATAAGCACCTCTGGATCAATAATCAAAGTAGATGCTATTGCTACTTTACGTTTTTCACCAATACTCAATTGATAAGGCGACCTATTAAGCAATGCGCTGAGATCTAAAACAGTTATCAATTTTTCCAAACGTTTTTCAATTTCGTTTTTTGCGAAACCCAGTTGCAAAGGGCCAAAAACAATATCATCTTTTACCGTAGGGCAAAATAATTGCACATCAGGATTCTGAAAAACAAAACCCACTTTGCGCCTGAATTCCTGAGAGAATTTTCCATTATTAAAAGCTTTTTCACTTAATTGCTTCCCGTAAAATTTTATCTCTCCTGTATCCGCAAACAGCAAGCCATCGAGTATCTGCAAAAATGTAGATTTTCCTGAGCCATTAGCGCCAATTACAGTAATTTTCTGGCCAGCCTGAATATCAATATTTACGTCAGCTAGCGCTGGGAATTTACCAAGATACGCAAATGAAATATTCTTTAATGAAAAAAGTAGATTGTTCATAATAGTATTCTAGTCATTGCGAGGAGCAACGCAACGAAGCAATCTCGTTTCTGGGGATTGCTTCGCTCACTATCGTTCGCTCGCAATGACGAAGACAATTATCACCACTACTAAAACTAACCACAACCAATCTCTTAATCTGGCATTAAAACTATTTAATACAACCGGCTCACCACTATAGCCTCGGGAAAGCATCGCCCTGTATACATCTTCATTAAGCTGATAAGAACGCAGCCAAAGAGAAGCAATATTCCAGGCTACAATATGCTGCCCCCTTTTATAACAAATAGTATTGCCCACTCGGCTCTTAATAGCCAGATAGGTATTTTCAATTATACCAATAAAAAGATAAATATAACGGTAACATATCCCCAAAACCATAGTAAAAATTTGAGGAATACCGAAAATACGTAATACTTTTAACAATTCAAAATGTTTAGTGGTAATACTCAACAATACAATAAATGATACCGAAGTAGCCACGCGTAAAACAAATAATATAGCAGCAAACACTCCCGGCCGCGTAATTACAAACGTAATACTGCAAAACTGTAAGCTAAATAAAGATTCTCCGGGAGTAAAAACACTGAATAACGCAGGCAAGGCAATAAATAAAGAAAAAAGCGGGATAAATAACCAGGTGCGTTTTAAGAAAAACCCCAAATTAATTTTAGAAACACTGGCCAGAAGAATACACAAAAAGTATAAGCCTAAAACAACATTTATACTTTTGCTTAACAAAACTAAAATAATAAATAAAGCAAAGGTTAAGGTTTTAACCCGCGGATCCAATGACTGTAAAAACCCATTCTTTAAAGCATGCTCCTCAGCAAAAAGCGAATCTTTTAAAAATGCTAAAATTCCTAAAAAAGTCCGCTGAATAAAATTATTTTTCATCTAAGCGCTACGCTATAATCAGCCGCAGCATAAGAACTACGCACATACGGGCCGCTTTTTACATATTTAAATCCCCGCTCATAAGCTTCTTCTTCATACTTTTTAAAAATCTCCGGCGCTAAATATTCTTTTACCGGAATATGTTGAAGGCTTGGCGCAAGATACTGTCCGATACTTAAGTAAGAACAACCTGCTTTCATAAGGTCATCAAACGCATTTAGGATTTCTTCCTCTTTCTCACCCAGGCCAAGCATGAGCCCAGATTTAAGAGGAATTAAAGGGGCAATATTTTTTAATCTACGCAATACTTCCAAAGATCTATTATACGAAGCCCCGGTTGGCCTTATATCTTGATATAAACGCGATACTGTTTCCAGATTATGGGAAATGATATCAGGTTCTGCATTAACCAATATAGCTAAAGCTTGCGCATCAGCTTGAAAATCAGGAATCAGAGTTTCAATCATAATTTTTCCATTTTTCGAGCGTAAAAAAAACACAGTTTCCGCAAATACCGCGGCCCCTCCATCAGCAAGGTCATCACGCGTAACACTGGTCAGCACCAGATGCGTTAATCCTAACTTTTCAACAGCTTGCGCAATACGCCTGGGTTCATCCGTGTCAATGGGAAGCGGGATACCTTTAGTTACCCCGCAAAATCTACATGCGCGCGTGCAAATTGAGCCAAGAATAATAAATGTTGCCTGTCGCTTATTAAAACACTCTCCTATATTTGGGCACAGGGCTTCCTCGCAAACAGTGTTCAGGCGTAAATCCTTAAGTAATGTTTTAACTTCAGTACACTCGCGAAGTGAAATCTTTTTATTCAGCCAAGCTGGTTTCATAGAAATCGCCATTCAGACTGTGTCACAATGTCATCCTGACCCTGAGCACATTCGCTTCGTTCAGTGTAAACTCCGCGAAGGGGAAGGATCTCGTTTTTTAATTACCGACGAGATTCTTCGGTCGCTCTGCTCCCTCAGAATGACAAAATAGTCATAATTTATAAAATTAACCTTAAATGTATGAGCGAACGCGTCTATAAGCTTTTGCTCTAAAATTTGCCTGCAAGGCACAGATGTTAACTCTTGAGTTAATGTAGTTGCCTCTAAAGAAATATTCTCGGGTAAATTTCGTACATAGCGGCGTAAAAAATCCCAATCAATACTAAGTGGAATAGAGCCGTGTTGAAATACCGCATCCCTCTTGCGCTTCTGGGCATTGCCGCCTATTTTTTTACCGCTAATCACAATATCATATTTCTCACGCGATACGCAGCATAATTCATGCGGGGCGCATTTATTTTTAAAATCTTTTGCCTCAAGTGCAAAAGAAGGTTTTAAACCTAACGATTGATAAAAATATATCAGAAACGCGCAAATCTTGCGATAATCAACAAAAACTTTTTCATCTTCTCCTATATCATCTTTTCCGCAAGCCAAACTATAGGTTATTTCATCATCATGAAAAAGTATCCCGCCGCCAGTTATTCTTTGCGCAAGCTGCACCCCATCACAACTGCATCGGGTAATATCAATTTCATTTTCTGGTTGCTGGGAAATACCATAGGTTAACGCAGGCGCCTCCCAGCTATATAAACGCAACACCGGTATGCCATCTTCTAGATAACGGGAAAAAATCTTTGAATCCAGCGCCATATTATACGCAGCACTGCGAGGAGGCGAACGCATAAGCTTGAATGTTTTCATAATATTCTTTTTAATCAGACGACCAACGCAGATTCGGTTCTCGAGCGGCTTTTGTTTCATCAAGCCGCTTAATCGGCATAGAGATTGGAGCTAAGCGCAGCAGATCAGGATTTGAAATAGCAAGTTTAGCTGCTTCGATCATAACTTGTATAAAAGCATCTAAAGTTTCTTTGCTTTCAGTTTCCGTAGGCTCAATCATCATTGCCTCTTTAACAATCATGGGAAAATAAATTGTCGGCGGATGAAATCCTTGATCAATTAAATATTTGGCAATATCCAAAGCATGCACTCCCTGCTCTAACTGTTTGGCCGCAGATATTACACACTCGTGCATACAAATTTTATCATAACCCACCGCGTAATAATCTTTTAAGCGCGCAAGGCAATAGTTCGCGCTTAACACCGCGTTTTCACTCGCAGCAATAAGCCCAGATTTACCCAAAGCCAAAATATACGCATATGCTTTTAAAATCACCCCAAAGTTACCGTAAAAAGGAGCGATATACCCGATAGATTTATGTTTATGATAATCCAAAGCAAATGTGCCGTCTGCCCGTCGAACAACCCTAGATATCGGAAGAAAATCCACTAGTTTCTCACACACTCCCACCGGGCCTGCACCCGGGCCACCTCCGCCATGCGGGGTAGCAAAAGTCTTATGTAAATTAAGATGCACTACATCAAAACCAATATCTCCTGGGCGGCATTTTCCCATAATCGCATTAAGATTCGCTCCATCATAATACATTAACGCGCCAACATTGTGCGTCAAATCCGCGATCTCTTTTATTTTTGGATTAAAAAGCCCAAGAGTATCCGGGCAAGTAAGCATTACTGCCGCAGTCTCTTTACTTAAAGCTTTTTTAAAAAGTTGCATATCCAGGAATCCGTCTTTATCCGTAGGAATAACTACAACCTCATACCCCGCGATTGCCGCGCTCGCCGGATTAGTGCCATGCGAAGAATCCGGAATAATAATATGTTTTCTTAAATCTCCATTGTCTTTGTGATACGCCGCAATAAGCATAACTCCGGTTAATTCCCCGTGCGCGCCGGCAAGTGGCTGAGTCGTAAAAGCAGACATCCCGGTAATCTCAGCTAGCAATCTTTCCATATTATATAAAACTTCTAGCGACCCTTGCGCCAGCATTCCTCCGCCTAAAAGCTGCGGAAGAAGCGGATGCAAATCACTAAAACCGGACATTTCAACAACTTTTTCTGTAAACTTAGGATTATATTTCATCGTGCATGATCCCAGCGGATAAAAATTTGTATCCACGGAGAAATTCAGGCGGGATAAATTTGAAAAATGTCGCACCACATCTAATTCTGAAACTTCAGGCAACTGCGCTTCTTGATTGCGGCAATATTTTTCAGGTAAGCCAGAAGCTCGCGGCACATCTATAACAGGCAGCGTAAACCCCTTGCGCCCTGCTCGGCTCTTCTCAAAGATTAACTGCATAGAGATGCCTCCAGGCTATTGGCAAATTGCACAATCTCTTCTTTAGTACGCTTTTCAGTAACCGCAACTAAAAGATAATTATCCATCCCTTTATAGAATCTGCCCAGAGGAAAACCACAAGCAAATCCTTTGCTAATCATTTTACAAACAACCTCATCAGCGTTTTTAGGTAAACACACAGTAAATTCATTGAATGTCGGCGCACTGCGCTTTACCTTAACCCCGCTCACTTTTTCTAATGTTGCTTTAGCAAACTCAGCTTTCTGATAGTTTAAGTTAGCTAAATCGACAAATCCTTGTTTACCTAAAAGAGAGCTGTAAATTAACGCGCGTAAAGCGCAAAGCGCTTCATTAGAACAAATATTTGAAGTAGCTTTCTCTCTACGAATATGCTGTTCGCGTGCCTGTAATGTCAAAACAAAACCGCGTTTGTTGTCTTTATCCACGGTTGCCCCAACAATTCTTCCAGGCATCTGGCGCATATGTTCTCTTCTTACAGCAATCAACCCTAGATATGGACCACCAAATGATAAAGGAAGGCCTAAGCTTTGGCCCTCTCCCGTTGCAATATCAAAACCCATTTCTCCCGGGCTCTTGAGCATCCCCAAAGATACCGGATACACCGAAGCAATGGCTAGCGCCCCATAACTGTGCGCACGTTTGACAATATCAGAAAAATCATCCACCGCGCCGAAGAAATTTGGATTCTGCACGATCACCGCAGCTGTTTTATCATCAAGATGTTTATAAATATCTTCTCTGCAGCTTTGTCCATGCACAACCGGAGTCTCTACAAACTCAATAGAAAGATTAGAAGTATAAGCATAAAGCATGGTGCGATAAATTAAACTCACCCCACTATCAACAATGATCTTTTTTCTCTTGGTAAGCCTAACTGCCATCATCGCGGCTTCATAAAGCGCAGTGCCTCCATCATAAAGTGAAGCATTAGCAACATCTAAACCCGATAATTGGCAGATCACTGTCTGATATTCATAAATTGCCTGTAACCAGCCTTGTGAACATTCAGGTTGATAAGGGGTATAGGCGGTATAAAACTCAGAGCGATTAGCTAAAGCATCCACTGCCGCCGGGATATAATGATCATAAAATCCGCCTCCCACAAAATCCGTAAGATGCGTGGCGTTCTTGTGGCTGAGAAGTTTTAAATGCTCGATCACCTCAAATTCAGATTTTCCTTCCGGAATATCAAAGGAGCGCGGCCGTAGATCCTTGGGAATGCATTTAAAAAGATCATCAATGCTGGATACGCCAATAACCTTAAGCATTTCTTTCTTTTCATGCTCTGTGTGCGGGATATAATTCATTTAGCTAATCCTTGAGTGAATTGTTTATACTGATCCGAAGTCATGAGTTTATTTTTTTCTGCTAAATCAGCAATTTTAATTATAGCAAACCATCCTGACTCATATGCAGATTTATTCGCTAATTCCGGATGATTAGCTAATTCTGTATTAGTTTTCGTAACTTCTCCGCTTAGCGGAGCATACACATCTGAAGCAGCTTTTACTGATTCAACTGTGGCGCACCACTCGGATTGTTTTACTTTTGCCCCTAATTTTGGTAAATCTATAAAAGTAATGTCTCCCAGAGAGCTTTGCGCAAAATCTGTAATACCGATAATCGCGCTATCTCCCTCAATTTTTGCCCACTCATGATCCTTGGTATAGAAAAGATTATCTGGTATTAGCATGCTTGATCTCCTTAGACTTTACAGTTCCATTTTTGTAAAAAGGTTTGTTGACAACTTTCGCAGTTATATAAACCGCTGCATCTTTAAGTATTATTTTCTCACCTGCCAAAATTTCGCGCGAAACATAACCCATCCCAATACCAAATCCCAGGCTGGGTGAAAATGAACCACTGGTAACTGAACCGATATCCTGCGCATTATGCAATATACGATAATTATGGCGCGGAGAGCGCCGGGAATCCGCCATAAAGTAAACCATCCTACGGGTGAGTCCGACTTGACTCTGTTTTAAAAGTGCAGCTTTTC
Organism: Candidatus Omnitrophota bacterium; assembly: GCA_022013085.1. GTDB lineage: Bacteria > Omnitrophota > Gorgyraeia > Gygaellales > Profunditerraquicolaceae > UBA6249. The sequence goes on from JAKLQX010000067.1 coordinate 22,435, forward strand.
CCACAAACTCTTTATCCCAGGAAATAAAATATTGCAATCCTGCTTCTAAAGGCGTTGTGTGCTCATCGATATCCTGGCCGTAAAGGCTGTAACCCATTTCAAGCCGCAAAGTATCGCGCGCTCCCAGGCCTATAGGTTTAACCCGTTTATCACTAAGTATCTTCTGCCATAATTCAATAATCTTTTTATTTGGCATATATAGTTCATATCCTAACTCTCCGGTATAACCTGTGCGGCTAATAATTATTTTCTCACCCAGAAGATTAAAATAACCAGAAGTATAATACTGTAACGCTGCGATATCCCCACCTACTAATTTAGTTAAAACTGCAGGAGCAAGTGGCCCCTGCAAATCAAGTTTACCAAGCGACGGAGAAACATTTTCAAAACGTGTTGCGCCAGTTAAATGTTTCTTCAAATACGCATAATCTCCGCCTGTAGTGGCAGCATTAACTACGATCATCCACTCTGTATCGGCAATTCTATAAACCAGCAGGTCATCAATAACCCCTCCCTGTTCATTAAGCATAAACCCGTAGCGGCAGGCTCGTAAAGGCATATCCTTAAGGTCAATCGTCACTAAATCATTGAGATTACTCTTAACTAAATCCGCCTGAAGAATAAACTCACCCATGTGGCAAATATCAAAGAGCCCGGCATTTGCGCGCGTCCAGTTATGCTCTTCAATAATACCAGTATATTGAATAGGCATTAACCAACCGCCAAAAGAAGCAAGTTTCGCGCCTAACTCTTTATGTTGGTTAATAAGAAAGGTTTCGGAAAGTACTGGATTTTCATTCATACGCTCAAACTTTCTAAATTGGGAAAGCGATTATTACGCTTTGAGGGGTAAATCTTTCATCTTTATAACAAAAATAAGCCAATATGTCAAAAGAAATAGATCCGACCCCAATTATTTTTTGGTTAAGAATTTGCCTAATATGAATACCAGACCAACGCAAATTAATACTCCTATGGCAGCTGAGAAAATATAAGCCAGGCTTAAACTTAACAAAGGCTTTTCTTCCCAACCCTTAAATGCATAATCAGGCATTGGCGCGCTCCATAAATTTGAAAGCTTGGCTAAACCTTTGGGAATATACCCAATCAGCTTCTGCATTTCATCTATCCCCCACTCACCCCAGGCTGCACCTGCCTTAAAGTGTTCGGGTAATAACAGGCCCAAAGGAGATAAAATAATTAATACGCCAATAAAAATAAAGGGGACGGTTCTATTTTTCACCGGCATTTGCCTCAATAAAAATAGAACCGTCCCCTTTATTTACTACAAAAAGCTCGGGAGAATGTTTAATCAAATATTTAATTACTAAAGCTGTAACAATAGCTTCAACCCATCCAAATATCAATAAATGCTCTCCCAACATAACAGGTACCGCAATATTTAATCCATAAGGACAATACAAGGCCTGCCCACTTACTGTTTTATGTAACAAAGGCTGGATACCAAATTCAAATCCAGTTAACACCGCGGCAATATTAAGCGCTAGATAACCGGCAATACCCGCAGCAATAACCCTTCTCTTTGAATTTATAGGGGCTTTATAACTAACTACTTTATAAATATAATACCCGGCAAAAGGAAGCACAAACGCCATATTAAAACAATTTGCCCCAAGGCTAGTAATTCCGCCGTCACCAAAGAGTAACGCCTGAATTACCAACGCCACTGTAATAGCAATACATGAGGCCGCAGGCCCAAGGAGTATTGCTACCAATACCCCTCCTACCGCATGGCCAGTAGTGCCACCAGGTATCGGAATATTAAACATCATAATCACAAAACTAAATGCCGCGCCAATTGCTAATATCGGTACTTGTTTTGCTTTTAGAGTTTTTTTAACAACTTTTGAAGCAATTGCCCAGATAGGAAACATTAGCACATAAAAAACTCCGCACGTTGTGGGGCCTAAATATCCGTCTGGGATATGCATATTATTTTAAAGCCTCCTTGCGCAT
>JAKLQX010000068.1 GCA_022013085.1 Candidatus Omnitrophota bacterium
CGTAAAGATTCTCTAAAGAAGTCTTTTGCTTTAGACTATAATAGTTGTTATAAAGAAGTAAAAGAGTTGTTAAAAGGTAAAGAAATACAAACAGAGAATGAGTCTTATATCTATGCAGAGGATCTTAATAAAAAGATGATTGCATTCTATCTTTCACAAATAGATACAGCGCCAGTAGGGATATTTTTTACTGAGGAAGCAAAAAATAAAACTTTAATTGAGGTATCTAGTCCGAGCAGCTATGCTAAGGAGCTTATTGCTAAGAAGATCTTTGCCGGAATTGATGTATTAATTAATCCAAAGATTAAGGAGAATAAAATTAATGTTAAATAAAAAACCGGCAATTAATGATTTAATTAAAGAGTGCCATCGTATTGCCAAAAGCAAAGGTTGGTGGACGGATGAGCGTAATGACGGAGAATTGATAGCGCTTATGCATTCAGAGTTATCTGAGGCTTTAGAAGCAATGCGCAATCACAGGGAGAAGGGCGAGCTAGCTGAGGAGTTAGCTGATTGTTGTATTCGCATATTTGATTATTGCGGCTCACGCAAAATTGATCTGGAAAAGGCACTATTAAAAAAAATAGAATATAATAAGACGCGGCCATACCGTCACGGAAAGAAGTTCTAATGACACCCCGCGCTTATAAGGTATTGCGCGGGTGTGCCCTTTTGGGCTAACACCCGGCCATAATGGAGTGGCCGGTGTGCCTTTGTAGGCAAGGAGGAATCATGCCATACGATAGCAATTTGGATGCGCAGGTTTTTAGTAGGTTTTGGGAGAATGATGCAGGCAAAGTTGTAGTAAGCGTTTATTCCTATAATAACGGTCCTAAGAAAATTCAAATAGTTCGCGAGATTAAGGATAGAAATGGCGAGTATGCCTTTGCAAAACTTGGGCGGTTAATAAAAGAAGAAGCTGAAGGTATATTGCCGTTGATTCAAGAAGCGCTTAAAGCTATGTAGGAATTATGGCTGTGGGTAATTTTTGTTTTTCTTCTTTTCTTTTTAGGGAATTTGTGTACAATATAGCAAGTGTGAAAACTTTAGCCGAGGTAGCTCAGTGGTAGAGCGCGGCCCTGAAAAGGCCGGCGTGGGAAGTTCGATTCTTCTCCTCGGCATTTTATAAAAGGAGGGGGTTTCATAACCCCTCTTTTTTGTTGTATTTAGGCGTAATTGTCTCGTTTTTGAGGCGGCTACGCGTAAGAGCCGATGCAGCTTATAGGGGCAGATCATTAGAATAAACATGATTGAGAATATTAATTCAAAGTCTTACGAATGTTGCATTATAGGCGCAGGTCCAGCGGGTTTAGGGGTCGCATATGAACTAGTCAAAAATGGGGTTAAGGATATTTTAATCATAGATAAGAATAAGCTGGCAGGAGGATTAGCCAGAACAGAAGTTTTTAATGGCACCAGGTTTGATGTCGGTCCGCACCGTTTTTATACTAAGAACAAAGAAGTTGATAAGATTTGGCATGATACTTTAGGTTCGCTTTTCCAGCCTGTAACTCGCTTTTCTAGAATATACTATAAAAATAAGTATTTTAACTATCCGATAAAACCTATAGATGTATTAATAAAAATGGGGCCTCTAGGTTCTTTAAACGTAATGCTTTCCTTTCTTGCTTCTCAAATGAGTAAAAAAAATAAGCCAATTACTTTTGAAGAATGGATAGTTCAGAAGCTTGGCCGTAAATTGTATGAAACTTTTTTTAAAACATATACGGAAAAAGTGTGGGGGATTCCTTGCAATCAAATAGGAGCAGAATGGGCTGCTCAAAGGATTAAAGGTTTAGATCTCCTTGAGGTTTTTAAAAATGCGTTATTGGGAGGCAAGAATAAAAAAATAAAGACGCTTGTTGAAAAATTTTATTTTCCGGTTTTAGGTGCTGGTCAAATGTATGAAACTATGTGTGAAAAGTTAGTTTCGCAGGGCGTTGAATTAATGCTAGAAAGCAAAGTTATCCGATTTAACCGACAAGATAATACTGTCAAATCGATAGATGTTTTAAAATCTGACGGCGAAAAAATAAACATTAACGCTAAACAGTTCTTTAGCAGTGTTCCTTTAGCTCATTATTTTAGAATGTTAAATCCTGTCGAGTCGCATCAAATTCTTGATTCTGCGGAAATGTTGAGGTACAGGGATCATATTACTGTTGATTTATTAATAGGGAGAAAAAAAGTTTTTCCTGATCAATGGATTTATGTGCATTCTCCGGATGTAAAAACCGCCAGGATATCTAATTATAAAAACTTTTCAAAAAAAATGGTGGAAGATGAAAATAAAACAGGTTTGTGCGTTGAATACTTTACTAATATGTCCGATAATCTTTGGAATAAAACAGATGAATTTTTGGCAGCTCTGGCGATTAGTGAGTTAGAAAAAATGTGTTTGATAAAAAGGGGTGAGGTCCAAAGGTATTGGATTATCCGTGAAACAGAGGCTTATCCTATTTATTATTTGGGTTTTGGCGATCACTATAACCTGTTGAAATCAAGAATAGACCAATTTGTTAACTTCTATTCCATTGGAAGAGCAGGTATGCATAAGTATAACAATCAAGATCATTCGCTTATAAGTGGTGTATTGGCAGCTCGGAACTATCTCAAATTACCCGGTTCTCCTTATGCGCTATGGGATATTAATGTCGATGCTGAATACTACGAAAGCGCCTAAAATACATGGGTAGAATTATTGTAAAGCAAATTATCAAATTTTTAATAGGCCAACGATGCAGATAATTATTAAAGGTAGAAATAAGATAGGCGTAATTTTTAATATTGGCTTGTTAAGAAACCGACCTACGTTTAGATACCATAGGTCAATTCCCTTATAATAAGAAACGACAGAAGTATCTACTTGTGTTTCTGAATTTATCCCGAATTCAGAAAGGCTATATACACTATTCTTTCTAACCAGCTTATGTTTTAATATTATAAGCGACCCGATAATCTGGGCCGGCATACCTTTGCGTAAGCCTTCCTGTTCGTTTGCATTACAAATCCTAAGGTACTCAAGGTTTCCCTGCAGAATACTGATTCCCTGAATAGAAACGGATAAGAAAATAAGCGATATTAATATTGCTTTAACTACTCCCTTTTTGTAAAAAAAGATGTAGCAGGGTATAAGCCATAATGGAGCTACTGGAACTAAATATCTCGGCCCCCAAGAGCTTCCTCCGTGCCAGCCATACCACATACAGGTTAAAATAAAATTAAGCGCGATTATAGAGATAAAAAAGACTGCTTCTTTCCGGAATGTTTTAAAAAATTTAAAATACCCCAAAATCCCCAGAATAAATACGGGGTTATAAATGAATACTCCTTTGTCAAGCCAGTAGAGCAGATTTGCTGCGTGCTCTTTAATTCCTGATAAATAAAAATTACCTGCTTCTTTGCCGTATCCAAATTCAAGAAATTCTCCAAATCTTATATAATTCAGGAAAAGAATAAAACCAAAGCCTAGTAGTGTGATAAAAATAAATATACTTGCGCGCGCAAGGAGGCCCTTCATATTTTTTCTGTTTTTCATTAAGATGTATAAAAGAAAAATAGGCAGGTAAAATATATATAGGGTTTTCAATAAAAGCAGGTAGGAAAAAGAGAGCGCCCCTAAGCCTACTTCTTTAAGGCTATTTTTAAGAAAGCAATAAATAGCCAGAAAGAGAAAAAACATTTGGGTTGTTTCAGGGAAATCCCATACGCTATAACGCCAGCAGAAAGTTCCAACTCCTAATAATAAGGCCATTATCAGGGATATACGGTTAGAGTTTCCGAAAAACCTGATGAGGTAGAACATTATTACGCAGGCACCGGCGCCAAAAAATATATTATAAAATGATAAGAGAAAATCAATGAGTTGGTTTTCCGGTAGGCTTGTAAAGGCGGCAATGTTTTTCGCGAGCAAAACATAAGGAGTAAAGATAAAGGCTAATCCTAAGCCGTATTTGGAATAATATTTTCCGTCCAGTTTTGATTTATAGCAGTATCCGGCGCGGCAGCCTTGCGCTGACAAGGAATGATTCGTAACAATTGCTTTTGCGGTTTGTATGGAAAAATAAGTATCGGATATTTCAATATTTCCATTTGCTGAAAGAAAATATATCAGGCTGATCAGGCAGAATATTAACACGCCTATTTTTGTTTTTTTATGCATAATTTTTAAGCCTTGGCAGTATTTTATTTAAATAATCACAATATTATAACATATTATAATAAGTAGTTTAAGTATAAATAGGGACAGCGACTATTTTTCCAACAATTTCAACTTCCAGAAAAATAGTCGCTGTCCCTATTTTATTCTTGACCGCAAGATAAAGCTTATATCTTTCTTACGTTAGTTGCCTGGTCACCTTTGGGTCCTTGTGTAACCTCGAATTCAATTTCATCGCCTTCTGCTAAAGATTTATATCCATCTCCAGTGATAGCGCTAAAATGTACGAAGACATCTTTGCCATCTTCAGAAGTAACAAAACCGTAACCCTTTTGATTACTAAACCACTTTATTTTGCCTTTTGCCATTTTCTACTTCTCACCTCCCCCATAAGTAAAAAAAATACCGCAAAGCATATTTATTGATTGTTCCTGCTTTGCGGTTTGTACATGTTACTAACCAATTTCTTTGTTTCTCCTCGTAATCTAACCTACGACTAAATATATCATGAATTAACGGTTTGTCAACTATTTTTTGAATAAACCATGGGAATGATACCATACATCCTTACCCCCTCCCTTATAGGGGAAAGTTAACGAAGGTTCTTTGCATAAGTAGAGAAATTTTTAAGAAATTAAAGGCGTCTTTGGATGAATTTGATTTAGGCCCGAAACCAACATCACCTA
>JAKLQX010000007.1 GCA_022013085.1 Candidatus Omnitrophota bacterium
AAAGGAAAAAATGACGAAAACAGAACTCAAGAGTTTAATTAAAGAAAGCGAGAATATAGAGCTGAAGTCGTCCTTGTCGCTGATAAACGAGATTATAGAAGCCATTTCTGCCTTTGCCAATGCAAGGGGCGGAAAGGTTATCGCCGGCGTAGATAGTGGCGGGAGGATAATTGGCACCCAGATAGGAAAAGACACTATATAGAGAGTCTTACCAATAGAATTGCGCAGAATACTGATCCGAAAATACATCCAAGAATCAGCGTAAAGGACATAGAAGGTAAAAAGATTATCGTGATTGAGATAAAGGAAAGCCTTGATAGGCTTGTTTTGGCTTTTGGCCGGCCCTTCAAAAGAGTGGGTAAATCAACCATGAGAATAGGTAAGGATGAATATGAAAGGCTGATCGTAGAGAAGCATAAAGAGAGATTGCAATTTGATAAACAGATTTGCGAAGAAGCCGATCTGGAAGATATAGATGGGCGTAAAGTCAAAGCCTATCTGAAGTTGCGAGAGAAAAACAGGAACGTATCCTCAAAAATAAGAATGCCGTTACACCAGTTCTTGGTTAACGTTAAGGCTGTAATCAATAAAAAACCGACAAATGCCGGCATTCTTTTTTTCGGGAAGAACCCTCTTAAATTTATTTCTCACGCTCAGCTAAGGCTTGTCAGAATTAAAGGCATCAAGATATATGGCAATACGCTGGACAGATTGGATTGTAGCGGCACGTTGTGGGAAATGGTAGACCAGACAGAGGATTTTATCAGAAAAACCATCCGCTTGCTTGGTTTCAGGACCGAAAAAAGCTTTAGGAGAGAAGACAAATTTGACTATCCAATCAGGGCACTAAGAGAGGCCGTAATAAATGGCCTGATACACAGGGATTATTTCAATCTGGCCGATGTCAGAGTATTTATCTTTGACGATAGAATCGAGATAGTCAGCCCAGGTCCTTTTCCTGAGGGAGTAACTCCTGAGAAACCAAAACATAAGCCGGTTAATAAAATCCTGTCGGATTTAATGTATGATATCGGCTATATCGAAAAGTATGGATCAGGAATATATTTAGAAAATGAACTATGCTTAAAGAACGGGAATCCCAAACCCGTTTACGAAATAGATCCTATCCAAACAAAAGTAATATTCAAATCGCAGGTTAAGGATGTTACCGTAGTTGAAATAGAAGAGAAGATTTTAGAAGAATTGAATGAGAGGCAGAAAAAGGCTATTGAATACATAAGAAAAAACGGGAAGATCACAAGAAAAGAATACGAAAAGCTGTGTAAAACTAGCGAGAGAACGGCAAACAGAGAACTCACCGAATTAATCAAAAAAGGAATTATCAAAAAGACTGGAAGTGGCGTTAAATTTTATTATAAATTGGCGAGCTAGTGGCGAGCTAGTGGCGAGGTAAGCATAAAGAAATATGGATGACTTTGAAAAGATTTCTACAAAAAATATGATGTTTTATACTATGGACGATTTTAAAAAAGGATCTGGTTCTTTGTGACAAAGATGGCAAGGTAATCAAGGTTTATCCCTATAGTAGTGAAGAGCAGCAAAGGTTTGAAAGGGTTCTGGGAATATTATTTGAAGCAGACAGACGATCTTTAGAAAAACTCATAGAGGGGAGGAAGCAGAAAGATCAAGTAATAGACAGCCAGATTGAGGAATGTGATAAAAAGATTTTTCATAAATGTACTAAGCGGTCAGCAAAAAAATACAACATGACTCAAACAGCAAGAATTTTAGGAGCGCATCGGGAGACATTATATTATTGGATCAAGAAAGGGTGGCTTAAGCCAAAGCGTGACTACAGGAACTATCCGGTTTTTACAGTTTTAGACATAGAAGAGCTAATAAAGTGGGGAAATACAATAAAATGTTAAGAGTTTTGAAAATCCACAAAATTATACTTAACCTTTTGATTTATAAGGTGTTAAGGATATTTTTGCATCCCGAACATTCATCTGTTTAGACAGTTTTATGTAAACCTCAAAACAAGGATTCGAAAATACGCAATCTATTATGAAACAAGAAGTTACAACAAAAAAAGTGTTCATCCGCAGTTTTGGCTGGCCGATGGGAGCAGTATTATACGACTATTATTCCGTACCTGAATGAGATTTGGTGAGCTGTATTTCTCGATAATATAAGGAGTTATGGCAAATATGAATAATAAAAAGATAAAATCAAGGAAATCGGGACCCAAAAAAGCTACTAAGCGAAAGAGAAAAACGGGTAGTGTGGGGTCCTTGGGAGCAGGGAGAGTATATCAACAAATTCGTGATATTATTGAGCATGCCAGGGGCAATGTGGCTCGTGCTATAAATACTGAAATGGTGTTTGCTTATTGGCATATTGGCAAGGTAATTGTGGAGGAAGATCAAAAGGGAAAAAGCAGGGCTGAATATGGTGAGCGTCTTATTGAGTCACTGGCCGTACGTCTTGCCAGCGATTTTGGCAAAGGGTTTGATGGGCGCAACCTTTTCTATATGAGGCAATTTTACTTGTCATATCCAAAATTGAACGCACTGCGTTCAGAATTGAGCTGGACCCATTACCGGATCCTGATGCAGATCGAGAAAACGGAAGCCCGTTCTTTTTATGAAATTGAATGTGTAAAGAATAATTGGTCTACCCGGGAGCTTGAACGCCAGAAGGGGTCTTTGCTTTTTGAGCGATTGGCTTTGAGTAAAGACAAGAAGGGCCTAATGAAATTGGCTCAGAAGGGGCAGGAGCTTGCAACATACAAAGATATGATCAAGGATCCGTATGTCCTGGAATTTACAGGCTTATCCCCACAGTCAAAGCTTTACGAAAGTAAGTTGGAACAGGCTCTCATCGATAATCTGTCAAAATTCCTACTTGAATTAGGAAAAGGATTTACCTTTGTTGCCCGCCAGAAACGCATATCTCTTAATGGCGATCATTTCTATATTGATCTCGTTTTTTACAATACGATCTTGAAATGTTATGTTCTTATCGATCTTAAGATCGGGAAACTTGCCCATCAGGATATTGGGCAAATGCAGATGTATGTGAATTATTATGATCGGGAGTTAATTCAGAAAGATGACAATCCGACCGTAGGTTTATTATTATGCGAGGGAAAGAAAGACGCGGTTGTCCGATATACGCTTTCGAAAGATAACAAGCAGATCTTTGCGTCAAGGTATAAGTTATATTTGCCTACTGAGGCGGAGTTGATAAAAGAATTAAAGCGCGAGAAAGCTTTGATTGAGAATTTGAAGAATTTAGACAAAAGAAGGTAGAGCATGAGCGATAAAATCGGCCGTAATTCACCTTGCCTTTGTGGCAGCGGGAAAAAGTTCAAGAAATGCTGCGGAGCTGCTGTTTCTTCGGGTATGAAGGATCTTCTTGCGCCGATGCCGGATGATTTGTTAACTGGAACCAAGGTTGATTTCTATTTTGATATTTACCGGAGTGTGGTGCTTTATTCGGAAAGTTTAAAAGCTGATCCTAAATTTGGGAGAGAATTGAGAAGACTCTGCCGGGATTTCGAGGAGAGGTTCAAACCTGGGACAGAATACGGCCTGCCTGATAGTTTTTATTTGAACTGGTTTGTTTTTGATAACCGTTTTGGTATTGACCAGTGTACGATAATCGAAAGGTTGATGAAAGAAGACCTTTTCAAAGAATCTGCAGGGGAAGTCCGGGAAGCTTTTCTCGAACTCTCAGAAAGCTATGCTACTTGCTATGAGATCAAAAAAATTAGCGGGAACAATATACTTTTCGAAGAACTGGTAACGGGGCGTAAGTGGACGGTTAATTGCGTGGGTGATCCTGTGGAAGAAGACGCGAAACCGGGTGATATATGGCACGCGCGTTTTGTCGGCCAGGACGAAAGCGCGTATTATTTTGGGCAGCCTTTTGTTTTTGATAAGGAAGTGAAACGGGATTTTGTAAAAATAGTGAATGGGCTAATAAGCACGTTTAAAGAATATATGAGTACGAGATCTCTTGAATTCAAAATTCCACGAGATGCTTTTAAGGCTGCCATAGGATTTTGGGCCGAGTATTTATACAAAGGTAATTTAAAGCATTTGGACAATAGTATGCAATCAGAGGATATGCCGTCAAATACGGCATCTAGGCCGATCTTATGTACAACGGACGGGGAGAAGGTTCGTTTTTCCGAGGTGATCTTTAGAATTATCGACAAGGAGAAAGTTAGGAATAAGCTTTCAGCGTTAAAAGGTATTGAATATGATGATGAGAATGATTGCTGGGTATGGACTAAAAAAGGCAATCGAAGGATGAAATCCTGGGAAAATACAATTCTTGGTTGGATACATATTAAAGGTAAAAGGATAGTGGGTACAGTTAATTCACTGGAACGCGCGCTCAAACTTAAAAATAAACTTTCTATGCGCCTTGGGAAACTGGTTTCTTTTGAAAGGATTGACAGCAAGGATCATGCCGCCATGCCAAAACCCTCACCTGAAGAAATGCGCAAGTTCTCGGAGGAACAGCGCCGGATCAATGCCGATCCTGAAATACAAAAAGCCCTAATACAGAAACAGAAGGAGTATTATCTAAAGGACTGGATTTCTTCAAAGATTCCGGCTCTCGACGGTAGAACGCCAAGACAAGTTGCGAAGACTAAAGAAGGTCGCCTTCAGCTGGAAGTCTTAATAAACAGGATGGAAGGGATGGAAAATGCCAGGCCTGATTATGTGCCGAAAATGGATATGAACTTTCTCAGGAGTGCGCTTGGCTTGCCGCTTGCTAAGAGAGGAACGGATTTGTGAAATAGTCATATATACTGATACTAACGGTTTTAGGAATTTCAGTATATACGATTTTTGAAAGAGGTGTAACATATTATGAACCAGAGTGTTAGGAAAACAGTATTTATCCGTACCTTCGGATGGCCTTTGGTTTGTTCTCTACAAATTGGCTAAACCGTTCTTTTTCACAGCATTTCAAGTTGAGTTAGCGGCATTGTAAGAGGGAATGCACCGCCCGCTGGGGCGGGCTTGGTTGGTGGTGTATGCGCCGTTCAGCCTCGCTGTCGCTCGGCTTCACTGCCCCGCTCGCTAGGCCGCTCGCTTATTTGCCCGCCTGGGCCGGCGGGCATGCTGGCTTGGCCGCCAGCATTTTATGCAGGAGTACGATTCGGCTTCTTCGTGCTTGCCGCATTTTGGGCGGGGGCAAAATGCGGCAAGCACTTTAGCGTCCTCAACCTCGCAAAAATTCTCTAAAAAATCCTTTTTATTTTATATTGGCGGCGGCGAAAAATTTTTAAAAGATGTTTGATTTTTGCTCGGTCAAGTCCACCCATCCGCCAGAAGAATTATCATAGAAAAATACCAGGCGGCTGGGAAGCCGAATCTTTCTTGGTAGCGTGGCGTGGTTGGGAATACCCCACCCACCCAAAGCAGTCTTTGTGCTCGGGGCTCATCCGCCTTCGGCGTATTCGCCTGCCTGCGCTCAAAGCCTGCTTTTCCCCTAAAAGGAAGAAGAAACCTTGTATCAAATATTCATCAACACTTCTGTCTTTTTTTCAAAAAGTCAGAACAGTTCGCAACGCCAAAAGACATTTCGCCTTTGGCGAAAAGACTTTTGCCCTTCGGGTTCACGTTGCTTTGATGAATATTTGAGATTATTTTCTAAACCCCGCCCAACCCAACAGTCACAGTCAGGCGGCTTCAGCCCTTCGGGCTTCCGCATCGCCCGGCGCCTGTCCTCCGAAGCCTTGGCGAAGGAGGATGTGCCTGCTTCCCCTAAAACAGTTTTAAAGCATTGAAGAAAAAACTTGACA
>JAKLQX010000069.1 GCA_022013085.1 Candidatus Omnitrophota bacterium
GGGATTACTAATTTAGAGGATGCATTAGCGTCTTTGTTTAATCAAGCCGATGCTATTGGTTTTGTTTTTTATAAAAAAAGCCCGCGCTATATTAGCCCGGTAATAGCTAGAAATATATCGCGCATTTTACCAAAGAAAATTATCCGCGTAGGGGTTTTTGTTAATGAAAAAGAGAAGGTAGTAAAGAAAATAGCCGAGATGTGCGGTTTAAATATGTTGCAGTTTCATGGGCTAGAGTCACCTTTATATTGCCAGAGATTCAAAGGATATAAAATTATCAAGGCTTTTAGAGTAGACAAGAAAATAGATTTAGATGAGGTAAAAAGATATAAAACTTTCGCCTATCTTTTTGATGCCTATAAAAAGGATGAAATTGGAGGCACAGGTAAGAAATTTAACTGGAATTTACTTAAACAAGTAGTTAAAATAAAGGAACCTGTATTTTTATCTGGTGGTTTAGCTGCCAGTAACGTAAATGAGGCAATTAAATTATTAAACCCTGATTGGGTTGATGCTTCAAGTTCCTTAGAGTTGTGCCCCGGGAAAAAGGACCATAAGAAGATCCAAAAGTTTATTAATGCAGCAAAATCTATTTAATTTTAGCGGGTGACGAGAACAAAAACATTATGAAAAAATGCCCCTTTTGCGCTGAAGAGATTCAAGATGAGGCTTTAAAATGCAAACATTGCGGCGAATTTTTAAAGAAAAAGAATAAAGGCTTGAACTGTTTATTGGGTTGCTTGATTGCTTTAACGGTTCTTGTCCTTTTAGCTAATATCTTTATTTATTTAGCTTTTATTGTTTTTAAAACGACAATGTATAAGATTGGATTTTTGGGGGCAAGTTTACCGCATTTTTATTCACCTTTGGATTCACTTAATGTGCAGCTAATGCTTAAAGATTTAGGTGAAGGGTTTCGTATTTTTTGGGAGAATTTTAACCAGGGTTCATTGCAAAATTATCAAAGGATATATACCCTTTAGTAAAAAACACTTCAGGGTATTTCGCTAAATTGTATTAAATAGGAGCTCAATTTCTAAATGAAAAATAATATACCGGATAACTTAGGGCATTTTGGCAAGTTTGGGGGAAGGTTTGTTCCGGAAACACTTATTTATGCTTTGGATGAATTAGCAAAAGAGTATTTTAAGCTTAAAAAAGATAAAGCATTTCGCCAGGAGCTTTTTGGTTATCTTAGTGATTATGCGGGCCGGCCTACACCATTATATCTGGCTAAGAATTTAAGCAGGTATCTTGGTATAAAAAAGATTTATTTAAAAAGAGAAGATCTTCTGCATACAGGCGCGCATAAAATAAATAATACTTTAGGCCAGGTGCTCTTAGCAGTTAAAATGGGTAAACAGCGGGTGATTGCTGAAACTGGCGCAGGCCAGCACGGAGTAGCCACAGCCACGGTTGCGGCATTATTTGGTTTGGAGTGCGATGTGTATATGGGAGAGGAAGATATTCATCGCCAGAGTTTAAATGTTTTGCGCATGAAATTATTAGGCTCAAGGGTAATTCCGGTTAAAAGCGGAACTTGTACTTTAAAAGATGCAATGACTGAGGCCTTGCGTGATTGGGTGACTAATGTGCGCCATACGCATTATATTATTGGTACAGTTGCTGGGCCGCACCCATATCCTGAAATGGTGCGCGATTTTCAATCGGTAATCGGTAAAGAAGCTAGAAGTCAGATTTTAAAGAAAGAAAAACGTTTACCGGATTATCTCGTGGCTTGTGTTGGTGGCGGAAGCAATGCTATGGGTTTATTCCATCCTTTTTTTAATGATTTGAGTGTTCAGATGGTTGGTGTAGAAGCTGCGGGTTTAGGTTTGCTTTCAGGAAAACATTCTGCAAGCCTAGTTAGTGGCACGCCCGGAGTTTTACATGGGGCTAAATCCGATTGTTTGCAGGATAAATTTGGCCAGATTAAGAATGCGCACTCTATTGCTGCTGGCTTAGATTATCCGGGAGTAGGCCCAGAGCATGCTTATTACAAAGAGATTCAACGGGCAACTTACGTAGCGGTTACTGATAAAGAAGCCCTAGATGGTTTTAAATTGTTATCTGAGATTGAAGGAATTATTCCGGCATTAGAATCCGCGCACGCGATTGCTTATTTGAAGAAAGCAGGTAAACTCCGCAAAAATGCTTCGCATTCACGGGGCGAGCGTATAAATAAAAATTCAGTAGTTATTCTTTGTCTTTCTGGACGAGGAGATAAGGATTTGCATGAATCGTATTGATAAGAAGTTTATTCAGCTTAAGAAAGAAAATAAAAAGGCATTTATAGCATTTATCACCGCGGGTTATCCTAATTTAGCTACCACAGCCAAGCTTGTTCTTGAGTTTGAAAAAAGAAAAGTTGATATTGTTGAGTTGGGCGTGCCTTTTTCTGACCCTTTAGCTGATGGGCCTGTAATTCAGGAGGCTTCCGAGTATTCTCTTAAAAAAGGAACAAATTTAATTAAAATCTTAGATTTAGTAAAAAAATTGCGTTTTAATACTAACTTGCCGATTTGTCTGATGACTTACTATAATCCTATTTTTTGTTTTGGGGATAAGCGTTTTATCGAACAAGCAGTAGCAAGTGGAGTGGACGGGGTGATTATACCGGATCTTCCGCCTGAAGAAGGGAAAGAGTTTATTGCTTACGCAAATAAAAAAGGTTTAGCTAATATTTGTTTTATCGCTCCAACTAGTTCTCATGCTAGGGTAAAAGCAATAGCTAGGGTTGCCAAAGGTTTTATTTATTATGTATCTTTAACTGGTGTAACCGGAGCTCGTAAAACTTTAGCTTGCGATTTAAAAGTCAATCTGTCTAAGATTAAAAGAATTACTGCTAAGCCGGTTTGTGTTGGATTTGGTATTTCTGATGCTACTCAAGTACGAAAGGCACAAAGTATGGCTGATGGGGTAATTATTGGCAGTGCCATTGTGAAAAAGATAAAAGAGAATATCACTAGAGGCGATTTAGTAAAAATAGTGGGTAATTTTGTAGGGAGACTTAATGTATAAGAAAAGTAAGTTAGCTAATGGTTTAAGGCTAATTACTAAACGTATAAATGGGGTGGCCTCGCTTTCATTAGGCATCTGGATTAATATTGGCGGCCGCTTTGAATCATTCAAGCAAAAAGGAATCTCGCATTTTTTAGAACATCTGCTTTTTAAAGGCAGCAAAAAACATTCTTGCCGGGCAATTAAAGAGTCAATTGAAGGAGTAGGGGGGTCGTTAAATGGGTTTACTTCTGAGGAACTTACTTGTTTTTTAGTCAAGATTCCTAGCCGCTATCTGCATTCTGCTCTTGCTATTTTGTCTGATATGGTGCTTAATCCGTTGCTCAAGCCTGCGGATGTAGATAAAGAAAAGACAGTTATTTTAGAAGAACTGAAGATGTACAGGGATCTTCCGCAAAGCTATTGTCTTGAATTGTTAGATGAGTTACTTTGGCCGCGGCAACCTTTGGGAGCTCCAGTAATTGGTACAGTTGAATCAGTAAGAGGTATGACTGTGGATACTTTAAGGTCTTTTCAAAGAATGCATTATACACCTGCTAATATTGTAATTAGTGCTGCCGGATTAGTGGAGCATGATTTATTAGCAAAGAAAATTTCGGCTATTTTTTCAAAAAGCAGCCCTGGGGAATCGAATATATTTACAGCTATCAAAGAAAGCCAGAGTGAAAAGCAGTTGAAAATTTTTCATAAGGATACTGAACAAATACATATGGCTTTGGGGTTTCATAGCCTTAAGCGTGATCATCCCTTAAGGCATGCTCAGGCACTTTTACACATAATCTTAGGGGCGAATATGTCTAGCCGTCTTTTTAATGAAGTAAGAGAGAAAAGAGGGCTAGCTTATGAGATTGGTACAGGTATAAAACGTTACTCTGATACTGGGGCATTTTTAGTACATGCAGGGATAGATAATGCTAAAATATTGCCTTGTCTTGAATTAATTTTTCAAGAATTAGGTAAAACTAAGAAAAAACTAGTGAATGTTGATGAGTTTAAGCGGGCAAAAGAATTTTATCTGGGGCAGCTTATGCTGGCTTTAGAGGATACTATGGAGTATATGCTTTGGATGGGCGAGAGTACAGCTTGTTTGGATAAAGTGTATACATTACAGGATGTTATAAATGAGGTAGGAAAGGTGAATATTGAAGATCTGCGTCAGGTAGCCGGCCAGATATTTAAGCAAGAAAGAATAAATTTGGCTCTAATCGGCAAGACAGGTAAAGAGCAAAAGAATATTTACGCAAAACTTAATTTAGGATAAAGATGGAACAGCTAAATATTTCTTGGATAACTGTATTAATTTTAATTATTTTAGCGGGAATCTCTTTCTTTTTTTCAACTTCTGAAACAGCCATCATAGGGTTAAGCAGGATTCGCCTACGTCATATGCTGCAAAAGGGGCTTAAGCGTGCCCAAAGTGTGCAGCGGTTGGTAACAAAACTGGATAAAGTGATTGCCGCGATACTCATCGCCAACAATATGGTAAATATTGCTATCTCTTCAATAGTTACTAGTATATTTGTGCAGATTTATGGTTATCGCTGGGGCGTAGTTGCTTCTACTTTTGTTACTACTATGGTATTGCTTATTTTTTGCGAAGTAACTCCGAAAATACTTGCGGCAAAACATGCAGAAAAAGTAGCGCTTATTACTGCTCCGATAATGGAGCTCGTGGTTATAGCCTTAAAACCATTAATTACTTTTTTTATTGGTATCAGTAATTTTATTCTGAAAATTTTTGGAGTGGGGCCTTCTAAACGTTCGCCTTTAATTACCGAGGAAGAATTACGCACCATGATTGAAATAGGTAAAGAGGAAGGGGTTTTAAGCGAAGAAGAACGTAAAATGTTGCATCGTATTTTTGAATTTGGGGATACGAAACTTAGCGATGTTATGGTTACAAAGGATAAGATTGTGGGTGTTAATCTTAAGACTAGTTCTGAAGATTTACTTAATATATTTGTTGAAGAAGGGCATGCCCGTCTTCCGGTATACAGTGGAGGCCTAGATAATATTGTTGGCGTAGTTTATGCGCAGGATTTACTTTATATATTAAGAGAAAAAGGGCTATTCTTATTGCAGGATCTCTTGCGTGAGACTTGCTATATATCAGGAACAATGCGCGTTAATGAGCTTTTGAAGAGGTTTCAAACAGAAAAGATTCAGATCGCCATTATTGTTGATAAAGATAAGAAAACTTTAGGGTTGGTTACTTTAGAGGATTTATTAGAAGAGATTGTTGGCGAGATTGAAGAGAAGCATGCTAAAGGCAGAAAGAGCGTGAAGTAAGAATTATTTGACATGAAAATTAAGCTGTGTTAGTATGATTAACATTGATTGATGAAAATACAGTAACTCCCGCCTCAAAAGCTATGTTGAAATTATCTACGATAATTTCAACATATTCGGCGGGATAAATTCGCCTCGCCAACGGCGGGGCTCATTTAAAGGAGGAACAAATGGCAGAAACAGGATATTGTGTAAAATGTAAAGGTAAGAAAGTTATGAAAGATGAGCAGAAGGTTACCATGAAGAATGGCCGCGATGCGATGAAAGGTAAATGTTCTGAATGTAATACCGGCATGTATAAAATTTTAGGAAAAAGCAAATAAGCGCTTCGGAATAGGAGCTTAAAAATAGAATCAAAACAGTTAGCGCAACGTATTGCCCAGGCTGCTAAATCTAAAAAAGCTGAGAAGGTCGTTATTCTTGATGTTTCAAAAGTATGCGACTTTTGTGACTATTTTGTTATAGCAAGTGGCAACTCTTTAAGGCAAACTGGCGCAATTGCGATGGCGATCCAGGATGATCTGGAAACTGTTGGGATAAAATCTCTTTCAAGGGTTTCTCGGAGTGATGAATCTGGCTGGATAGCTTTAGATTTTGAAGCGGTAATAGCTCACTCCTTTCATGAACCCATGAGAGAGTTTTATTCTTTAGAGAGCCTTTGGTCTGACGCAAAGAAAGTTCGGGTTACTGCTGCAAAATAGCTACTCACCATTTTAATGCAAAAAAATATCCAAGAAGAACTAATATCTCTGGTTAGCCGGGCATTGTTATCGGGGAAATTTCCAGGCCAGATACCTGCCCCGGACGAGATATCGCTCGACCTGCCTACGGACAGCCGGTTTGGAGATTTTACTACGAACATTGCTTTAAAATTAAGTAAGCCGCTTAAAAAATCACCCCGCGAGATTGCCGCCTTAATCGTGGAATTAATTCAAAAAGAAATCCCAAAATCAGAGTTAAAAGATTTAATTAATCAGGTAAAAGTTGAAGGTGCGGGTTTTGTAAATTTTTATCTTGAGCCAAATTATTTTTATACTCAGCTAAATAACATAATTTCTTGCGGCAAAGATGCTTTAAAGCTGGATAAAGGCGAAGGTAAAAAGGTTTTGATTGAGTTTGTTAGCGCTAATCCTACAGGATCTTTGTCAATTGCTCATGCGCGTCAGGCAGCAGTAGGGGATTGTTTGGCTAATGTTTTATCTTTTATTGGTTTTAAAGTTAGCCGGGAATATTATCTTAATGATGAGGGTAATCAGATTAATATTTTAGGTAAATCTGTAGAATTGCGCCGTCAGGAGTTAGCAGGTAAGGCAATTGAATTTCCTGAAGATTATTATCAGGGTGATTACATCAGGGATATCGCTAAAGAAGCGGACAAAAATAAAATTAAAGATAACGATTTGGGGGATTTTGCTGCTGATCTTATCTTAAAAATAATTAAACAGGAGTTGATTGATTTTGGAGTTAAATTTGACTGTTGGTATTCGCAGAAGGAGCTGGCTAAAAGCGGTAAGGTTGAGCAAGCATTCGAGCAATTAAAGAAGGAAGGGTTTTTGTATGAGCAGGATGGGGCGCTTTGGTTTAAATCTACTGCATTTGGCGATGATAAAGATAGAGTGGTAATTAAAACTGATGGTAGTCAGACATATTTGGCTCCGGATATTGCGTATCATGAGGATAAATTTAACCGCGGGTTTAATTGGTTAATTAACCTTTGGGGCCCGGACCATCACGGATATATTAATCGTATTAAGGCCGCAATCCAAGCCTTTGGACACTCTGGGAATAGCTTATCAGTAGTTATTGTCCAATTAGCAACTATTTTTCGTAATGGCCAACCTATTCAAATGTCCACGCGGCGTGGCCAATATATAACTTTGCGTGAAGTTTTGGATGAAGTTGGCTCTGATGCTGCCAGGTTTTTCTTTTTAATGCGCCGCACATCAAGCCATCTGGATTTTGATCTTGAGGTAGCTAAGAAACAAAGCTCAGAAAATCCCGTATATTATGTGCAATACGCGCATGCACGAATTTGTAGCATATTACGTAGCGCAACTGTTCAAATCAAGGGTAATTTAGAGCTTTCTGTGCTTAAAGAGAAAGAAGAGCTCAATCTTATTAAGAAAATGCTTGAATTTAAAGCAGTGCAAAATGCGTGTTTAGCTACTTGTGATCCTTATCTGCTTACGGTTTATCTTCAGGAATTATCTGAAAGTTTTCATAAGTTTTATGATTTACATCGAGTTTTAGGCCAAACTGATGCGCTTACCAGCGCAAGGCTTGCCTTGATTAATGGCACAAAGATTGTTTTATCCTGCGGTTTAGAATTGTTAGGTGTAAGCCAGCCGGAAAGTATGTAATCCTTAAGTAAATGTCTACCCACAAAATCCTAAGATTAGCTCTCCCGCATACCCATCTACAAAATCAGCTGTCTAAAGAATTAGGTATCTCCAAAGTTCTGGCCCAGATTTTGGCCAACCGTAAAATTAATTCGCCTGCTGAGGCAGAGAAATTCCTTAAAGCCGGTATCAATGATTTGTTTAGCCCGCATTTATTTTCCGATATGCCTAAAGCAGTTGCTTTGGTTAAGAAAGCAAAAGAAAATAAAGAAAAGGTGATGATTTTTGGCGATTACGATGTTGATGGCATTACCAGCACGGTTTTAGTTAAAAATACGCTTCTTGCATTAGGCCTGGATGTTTTGCATCATATCCCGCATCGGATTACCGAAGGCTATGGTTTAAATGAGAAAATAGTTAATTTTGCGAAAGCTAATAAAGTAAAACTTATGGTTACTGCTGATTGCGGTACTGCTAATCATAAAGAAGTTGAAAGTTTGCGAGGCGCGAATATCGATGTAATTATCACTGATCATCATGAGTCGCAGGATTTAAATTTACCCGCAGCCTCGAGCATGATTAATCCTAAAGTTAAACATTCCGGCTATCCTTACAGGGAATTAGCGGGAGTGGGAGTGGCTTATAAATTTTGTCAGGCTATAGCTGATTCACAACTAAGCGAAGATCTGGATTTAGTTGCTTTAGGCACTATTGCTGATAGTGTGCCTTTAAACGGAGAAAATCGCATTATTGCCAGAGAAGGATTACTGCGGCTGCCGGATACCAAAAGAGAAGGTTTGCGCGCGATCATTGAAAACGCGGGGATTAAAAATAAAAAGTTTAATGCTACTTATGTTTCTTTTATTATTGCTCCACGTTTAAACGCCTCCGGCAGGATGTCGAGCGCTGAGTTGTCACTAAAGTTACTGATGAGTGATAATCGCCAGGAGGCGGGTGAGTTAGCTAAAGAGCTTGAACAGTTTAATCGCCAGCGTCAGAAAATTGAAGCTAAGATCTTGGAAGAAGCTGAAGAGATGATCAACCGTGAAATGAATTTTAAAGATCAAAAAATTATTGTCATTGCCAAAGATGATTGGCATCAGGGTGTTTTAGGGATTGTTGCCTCCAAGCTTGCGGATAGATTTTACCGGCCGGCAATTGTTATTTCGCTAAATGATAAATTATGTAAGGGCTCAGCGCGTTCGATTAAAAACTTTCACCTTTTTGACGCGTTGGTTGATTGCAAGGAGCTTTTAAATAGTTTTGGCGGCCATGCTCATGCTGCGGGGTTGCTAATTACCAGAGATAATATTGATGAGTTTAGGAAGAGCATTAACAAATTAGCCCATGAGCGTTTGCAGCTTGAAGATTTGCTTCCTAGTATAGATATTGATCTGGAGCTTGTGCTTTCTGATCTAAATGAAAAAATGGTCAGGGATCTGGAAGCTTTGGAGCCATTTGGCATGGGTAACCCTGAGCCTTTATTTTATACGCGTGCGCTTAAATTAAAGGGCCAGGTGCAAAGCTTAAGCCGTGAGACTTTGAAATTTTGGGCAACTGATGGCGTGGTTACTTGTCAGGTTATTGGTTTTGGGATGAGCAGCTTGTTAAATAGCCTTACCCAGGCAGAATCATTTGATTTGGTTTATACGCCGCGCATAGATAGCTGGCGGCAGGAAGAATCAATGATTCTAGATGCCAAGGATATATTTTTTAAGTAGTGTATTTAGGCTGGAGTGTATTTAGCCCGGGGAACTGCTTTTTTGAAATCGCCTTTTTTGATGCATTTGGCGCAGATAAACACCCTTTTAGATGTGCCTTCAACCAGTATACGCACTTTTTGAAGATTTGGATAAAATTTACGCTTAGACCAGCGGGCTATTTTTGAACCAGTTCCACCCTTGGATTTATATTGGCCTTTTCTGGCGATTACTTTTCCGGTAAGTGCACCTTTTTTACAGATTACGCATTTTTTAAGCATTTTTAGTACTCCTTTAAATTTATTCGTTAAGTTTATTAAGTATACTTGAAATTACGGTATTGTCAAGAATGAATAACAAAATTGATGGGAATGATACCATACATCCTTACCCCCTCCCTTATAGGGGAAAGTTAACGAAGGTTCTTTGCATAAGTAGAGAAATTTTTAAGAAATTAAAGGCGTCTTTGGATGAATTTGATTTAGGCCCGAAACCAACATCACCTA
>JAKLQX010000070.1 GCA_022013085.1 Candidatus Omnitrophota bacterium
CCAATCACAAGAGCATTCTTATAAGTGCCGCTTGCAATAAATTGCTGCGCTACCGAAAGGCCGTAAACAAAACCCGCGCAAGCAGCAGAAATATCAAAACACGCGGCTTTCTTAGCTCCTAATTTATTTTGTAAAATAGCAGACACCGAAGGGAATGGCATATCAGGAGTAATTGTGGCTACTACAATTAGCTCTAAATCTGCAGGAGCAAGCAAAGCATTTTTCAAAGCTACTTCTGCTGCCTTAAACGCTAAATCTGAAACAGCCTGGCCAGCCTCAGCTAAATGCCGTTCTTTTATACCAGTGCGCGTAGTAATCCATTCATCTGAGGTATCCACTATCTTCTCAAGTTCCGCATTGGTAAGTATTTTCTGCGGTAGGTATTCGCCTACCCCGATAATTCCCACTTTTTTCAATTAATTTTCCGGCTTGATTGCTTCAAGTATCTTTACATTAACCTGACGCTCAACTTCTTCCTTAGCTACCCTAATAGCATTCATAATTGCCTTTTTATTAGAACGGCCATGGCCAATAATCACAACACCATTAATTCCCAATAAAAGTGCCCCGCCATATTCAGCGTAATCAAGCTCTTTTTTAAAACGCTTGAGGCTAGGCATCATAAAAATTAACCCAATCTTGCCCCAGATATTGCTTAAAAGATGCCGCTTCAAAAATACCTGCATTGCGCTTGCCGCGCTCTCTGAAACTTTTAAAGCAACATTACCCACAAAACCATCGCAAACAATAATATCGCACTTGCCGCTAAAAAGATCTTTACCCTCTATATTACCAATAAAATTAAGTTTAGACTTTTCCAGCAACTCGTATGCTTCACGAAGAAACTCCGTGCCTTTTTTCTCCTCTTCTCCGATATTCAATAATCCCACAGTTGGGTTAAATTTATTTAAGATAAACTTGCAATAAGCATCAGCCATGATTCCATACTGCAATAATTGGGTAGGTTTAGGATCAATGTTAGCGCCAACATCGATAACCAGGGATATCCCTTTTAATGTAGGCATAACCAGGCCTATTCCGGGACGCTCTATTCCTGGCAGGAGCCTTAATTCTAAAGTAGCAGCACAAACAACTGCCCCGGTATTTCCCGCGCTAAAAAATGCATCAGCTTTGCCTTCTTTAACTAAATTTAATCCAACTACAATCGAAGAATTCCTTTTGCGCCGCACGCTAGTTGCCGCGGGTTCACACATCTCGATTACTTCAGCTGCATGCACTACACTGATATTGTTTCCGGTATATTTGGCTTTTTTAAGCAGCTGCTCAATTTTTGGCTTATCTCCAACAAGAACAACTTCTACGCCATACTCTTTTACCGCAGCCAAACTGCCATCAATAACTACGTTAGGTGCATAATCACCACCCATAGCGTCAACGACTATTTTCATGAGGCCTCTCTTAACTTAAAGTGCTTGCCCTACCTTGTAAACTCGGTAGGATTTCGCTAGATAAAAACTATAAGGTGCTTGCCCTACCTTGTAAACTCGGTAGGATTTCGCTAGATAAAAACTATAAGGTGCTTATTTTTTATTTCTTCTTTTTCTTCTCTTTTACCTTGATTTCGATAACCTGACGGCCATCATAATATCCGCAAACCAGGCAAACACGATGAGAAAGTTTTAACTGCTTGCATTGCGGGCAAGGGGTTAGAGTAGTCTTTTTAATCTTCCAATGCGTACGACGTTTTCTTCCACGCTGCGCTGAATGCTTTCGTTTAGGTAGAGCCACAGTTACATCCTCCTTGTTTAAAGTTATTGCCGCATTTTATACAAAGCCCCTTACAGCTTAAATTACACAAGGGCTTTATAGGATAATCCAAAATTACTTCTTCTCTGATCTCGGGATTTAAATCAATAAATGTGATGCTTGTTTGGAGTGGATAATCCAACCGCACATCTTTATTTAATTCCCAACCAAACTCATCCAGGCAACGTGAACAACTCGCATGCAGTTTGGCTTTAATATTTAAATCTACCACAAACGCATCAGTAACTCTAACTGCGTGCGCCTTTAATTTAAGAACTGAATCAAACTTAACCAACTCAGTTTCTAAATCCAGTTGCGCTGGATCAACATCTTCTTCTAAAAACAGGCTTTCTGAAGTCGCAACCTGATTAATTAATATCTTCACCCCGCACCTTCAATTAAATTCTTATTAATTCCCAATTCAAAAACCTTCTTACAGAATAATAAGAAGGTGCGGGATTCCCTTCTTTCTACACAATTTATTTTTCAAGGCTTTACCAACATAATCCGGCACAAAACTAGAAAGATCCGCGCACAAACTAGCCGCCTCTTTAATTAATTTTGCTGAAATATAGCTATAAGATTCATGCGGCATAAGGAAAATTGTTTCAATGTCGCTTGAAAGTTTGCGATTCGTCAGAGCCATCTGAAACTCATATTCAAA
>JAKLQX010000008.1 GCA_022013085.1 Candidatus Omnitrophota bacterium
ATGCGCATCCTCCATCACTAGAATAATATCCGACTGATCCACTAATTCCTGAGTTACCCTCTGGCTGCGGTGATCTCCAACATCCATACCCTCCATTGCCAATACCTCCCGCGTTTCTGTACTGGCACCCATACCTGCTGAAGCCATTACTCCAGCGGAACTAACCTGGATATCTGTTCTGTGCTGTTTTTGCAAGAGTTTCTTTAAATATGCCTCGGCCATTACCGAACGACAAGAGTTACCTGTGCAGACAAAAAGTACTGTCTTAGTTTTAGCAACCCTTGTTATATCCTCATCTTTAATTGCGCCGCTTCTAACGATCTGTAATGTTTCAGTAGTTAGATCAACAATCGTCGATTCCAAACCTAATTTTGTCTGACCCGCGTCAAGGGCCAGATCAACCAAGCCATCTAAATCTTTAATCGCCTGTTCAAAAGTAACTGGAGCTGGCTTATCTGTTATATTTGCAGACGGACAAGCCAGCGAAACTTTTGATTGAGAGATAATCTCTAATGCCACCTGATTATCCGGCATACGTAACCCAATCTTACCCTGTTCTTTAGCTTTTAATAATATTGTCAGCGGGCCCGGCCAAAATTTACGCATCAATTTATAAGCCACTACAGGAATATCGCGGCAGTACTCCTGCACTTTATTTTCCTGAGCGATCAAAATAGAAAATGGCTTATCCTTGGGCCGCTTTTTAATTTCATAAAGCCTATCCAGCGCTTTTTTATTGAAAACATCAGCAACAATACCGTAAACAGTTTCTGTGGGAATAATTACTAATCCACCGTCAGCAATAATTTTAATTGCCTATTTAATATACGCATCTTCAGGCGTGGACGGATTAATTTTTATAATTTTGGTCAAACTCATACCTTAATTTTAGTCTTTTTAATTTTAAGACGCATTTGCTTCTTATAATTTAGCAGTTTGACTCTGATCCTGGCATCGCTTAACCCGAGTATCTCTAAAGCAAAAAGCGCGGCATTCTTTGCGCCGGACTTACCAATAGCCATGCAGGCAACCGGAATTCCCGGAGGCATTTGCACGGTGGATAAAAGTGAATCCAGGCCTTTTAAATTTTTGGTTTCAATCGGTATTCCGATAACCGGTAAAGTAGTATGGCTGGCCACAACCCCGGCAAGAGCAGCAGACATTCCTGCGGCGGCAATAAAAACTTTTGTCCCGCCTTTAGGAGCTACCTCCACATATTTAACTACCTCTTTGGGCGTTCTATGCGCGGATAAAACTTTGGCTTCAAAACTTACTTTAAATTCCTTTAAAACATTAATTGTTTCATTTACCGTTTCTAAATCTGATTTACTACCCATAAGAATACTTATTTTAGCCATATATCACCCTCCGAGTTAAAAGTGCTGCATTAGTAGGGGAGGTTTAAACCTCTCCTACTAAATATTATCATTAACTACCCTCTATCGCCCTTCTACCTATATCTTTCCTATAATGCATCCCCTCAAAACTTATCTTACCCACCGCCTGGTAGGTCTTATTTATGGCTTCTTTTATTGTTTCGCCTATTCCAGTTACTCCTAAAACCCTGCCGCCGCTAGATAAAATTTTATTCCCTGATTTTTTAGTTCCAGCATGAAAAACAACTACGTCATCTAATTTAGCAACCTGATCAAGGCCGCTGATTTCTTTGTTTTTTGTGTAATCCCCCGGATAACCGAAAGCCGCGCAAACTACACAAACACAAGCTCGATTATCCCAATCTAAACTCTTTATTTTTGAAAGCTTGCCTTCACTAGTTGCCAACATAACTTCAAATAAATCTGATTTAAGCCTGGGTAGAATTGCTTGAGTTTCCGGATCGCCAAAACGCACGTTAAACTCCAAAGCCTTCGGGCCATCTTTTGTTAACATCACCCCAGCGTACAATACTCCGCGAAACTCTATACCTTCTTTTGCTAAGCCGTCAATAGTGCGATAAATAATCTTATCCAAAATTTCTTTAAATAATTCAGCAGTGACTACGCTTGCAGGAGAATAAGCGCCCATTCCACCAGTATTTGGGCCTGCATCATTATCAAAGATACGTTTATGATCTTGAGCTGAGGCCAAGGCAACTACTTCCTTTGAATCAGTAATGACCAAAATAGATGCTTCTTGCCCCTCTAAACACTCTTCAACAATAATTTTATTTCCTGAGTCGCCAAAAATCTTCTCCCGCATCATTGCATCTACTGCTTGCTTAGCCTCATCAACAGTTTTAGCTACAACTACACCTTTACCCGAGGCTAAACCATCAGCTTTAACTACACAAGGCGCGCCTATTTTTTCAATATATTTATCTGCCGCATCAGGATGATCAAAAACTCTAAAATCCGCGGTAGGTACTTTATATTTAGCCATCAACTCTTTTGAGAATACCTTGCTTGCCTCCAATTGAGCTGCAGCTTTATTCGGGCCAAAAATGCGCAATTTATTTTCGCAGAATATATCAACAATACCCGCGGCTAACACAATCTCCGGGCCTATAACAGTTAAATCTATTTTTTCTTTTCTGGCGAATTCAAGCAGGCCGTCTATGTCATCCGCTTTGATATCAATACATTCAGCAATTTGCGCTATCCCGCCATTACCAGGCGCGCAAAATATCTTATCGCAGGATTTCGATTGTTTGAACTTCCAAACTAACGCATGCTCCCTACCACCTGAACCAACAACTAAAACTCGCATTTATTTCCCCTTATCTAAATCTTACCCAAATACTAAGATCAAATAATGATTTTATCAAAAATGACCTTAAAAACATAATTAAGAGAATTACAATTACCGGAGAAATATCAATACCAAAACGAAAATTTAAAGGCAGGTGCCTTCTTACCGGCTCTAAAATCGGCTCAGTTGTTTTATTAAGAAACTGCACAATAGGATTCATTGGGTCAGCATTTACCCAACTGACCAATGCGCGGATAAGTACCAGCCAATATATTATGTCTAACAAAATACCCAGAATATGGGCAACTGCGGATATAAAATTAGATAAAACAAACATTATGTAAGCCCCGGTATATTAAGTCCAGTGACATCCTTCATCTTCTGCGCGGCAATTTCCTGTGAACGCTTAATTGAACGGTTAAAAGTCTCTTTTAATGAACCTGCAAGGCCCGCCTTTTCTAATTCCCCCAAATTATCTTTGATAACAAGTTCTTTTACTTCCTGGGAACCGTTCATCGTAATTTTCACCAAGCCATCCGAGCTTTGCATATCAAAAATCGTAATATCTAATTCCCGCTTGATCTCCTGCATCTTTTTCTGCATCTCAAACAACCCCTTCATCTTATCGAACATAAGTATCCTTTCTTACGCGGGTCCTGCCACAAAACCTTGACGAACTCCTCGCATTCATTCCCATCACAAGTATTTCTTACATAACTAACTGATAGATAGAAGTTTACATACACTGTCTACAATATTATTTCTTTATTTCTTTACTCTTAATCGGCAAAAAGCCGGCCATTTCGCCAATTACGTTGACTAGCTCTGTATTTGCCGGGACTACAATCTTGGCATTATTCTGCAAAGACTTCTCCACCGCTTCTAATTTACGCAGCACCTGCGCATTGCCGGTAAAATATTTCTCTGCTGCTTCATTAACCAACTTAATCGCCATTGCTTCGCCTTCTGCCTCTAAAATGCGCGCCTGTTTTATGCCTTCAGCTTTTTTAATCTCTGCTCTTTTCTGGCCGTCAGCAACAGTTTCAGTGGCTGTAGCATAATCAATTGCCGCAATTTTTTCATTTTCAGCTTTTACAACCTTATTCATTGTCTCCTGAACATCTTTAGGAGGATCAATTTCTTTTAACTCAGTTCTTACAATCTCTAAACCCCAGCTAGCTGTTTCTTCACAAAGCGTCTTATGAAGCTCTGCGTTAATCTTGCCTCTTTCGCTATTTGCGGATTTTAAGGTAAGCGTACCGATAATATTCCTTAATGTCGTACGCGCCAGATTCACAATCTGCCATTGGTAATTGTTTACGTTATACTGCGTACTTTTTACGCTGACCTCATCATTTTTAACTTTGAAATAAACCTGAGCATCCACTTTAGCATTAAGGTTATCGTTAGTAATAATCTCCTGCGGTTCAGCATCAACCATCTGCTCAGTTATATTAACCTGATAAATAACTTCAATCATTGGGATAATCCAGTTAAAACCCATATTAGCAAAGCGGTTATATTTACCCAACCGCTCGATTAAACCTCTATGCGTAGGACGCACAATCCTGATCCCCATAAAAAAAATAACTACAATCGCAGTAATAATTAATCCTAACAGATTCATTGTTTCCTCCCTTGTAGTAACGAGATCGCCGCGTCGGGCTTCGCCCTCCTCGCAATAACGGGTTCTCACGTATTTCTTACATAACTAACTGATAAATATATAGTTACGTACACTGTCTATAAAATGTGGACTTCTTTATTGCCTTTTACTGTTGCTCCGATAATCCAGGATTTTAATTTAAGTTGGGCTAATTTTTTCATTATTGCCTCAGCTGATCTTTGTTCAACAATTAAAACCAAGCCAATCCCCATATTAAATGTGTGATAGATCTCGGCATCATCAATATTGCCTTTATTCTGGATGAGTTGGAATATTTTAGGCACGCTCCAGGAATCTTTATCAATACGCACATTAATATTCTTCGGCAATATGCGGCTGATCTTATCATAAAAAGCTCCCCCGGTAATATGGCTGATCCCGTGCACACTGGATTTATATTCTTTTAATAATGTAAGTACTGGCTTTACGTAAATTCGCGTGGGCTTAAGTAACTCCGCGGACATTCGCTTAAGCTCAGCT
Source organism: Candidatus Omnitrophota bacterium (assembly GCA_022013085.1). GTDB lineage: Bacteria > Omnitrophota > Gorgyraeia > Gygaellales > Profunditerraquicolaceae > UBA6249. The sequence continues at coordinate 4,835 of JAKLQX010000008.1, forward strand.
GTGCTTAAAACTTTCCTGACCAAAGAATATCCATTAGAATGCAAACCGCTGGATTCAATCCCGATAACCACATCATGCGGCGCGATTTTCTTTCCATCAATAATTTCATCTTTCTCCACCACGCCCACACAAAAACCAGCAATATCA
>JAKLQX010000071.1 GCA_022013085.1 Candidatus Omnitrophota bacterium
CTGGCAACTAGCACAGGAGAAGAAACCTGATCTGGATAAACGGCTTTTAATGATTCCACCAGTAGATTTAGATAGAATGCTCAACATTTATACTAACTCTTTAACTCAAGGGGGTAAGGATGTCTTGACCAATCCCTTTTTTGAATAAACCAAGCAGTAATTGACTATTAACCAGGAGTTGGTATAATATTTGACACATTCGACTTCGCTTAGTGTCAATCCTAAGCGAACGTAGTGAGTCGAGGATTGAAAATTGCCGATGTAGCTCAGTTGGTAGAGCAGGACTTTCGTAAAGTCAAGGTCGGTGGTTCGATTCCACTCATCGGCTTAATTAGTTCTCTAATCGATGGCTAGATTCCGTGAAGTTTTAAAAAATCGTAATTTCTTTCTTTTGTGGATGGGGCAGATTATCTCACAGTTGGGTGATAGGCTGGGCCAAATGGCTTTGATTGCCTTTGTCTACATGCGTGCACCGGGCTCTACTTTGCAGATTGCCAAGATACTTTCTTTTACTATTATACCTGTGTTTTTAATCGGCCCGTTAGCTGGGGTTTATGTGGACCGCTGGGACAGGCGTAGAACGATGTTTACCTGCGATTTCCTGCGCAGTTTATTAGTTTTGACTATTCCCTTATTTTTGCTCTATACGAAAAGCTTAGGCCCGGTTTATCTGATTATTTTCATAGTTTTTTCCATCGGTAGATTTTTTGTGCCAGCGAAACTCTCGATTATCCCGGATTTAGTGGATAAGAAAGACCTGCTTATTGCTAATTCTCTGGTTAATACAACTGGAATGATTGCGGCAGTTCTGGGATTTGGAGCAAGCGGGGTGCTTGTAGAGTGGTTGGGGGCTAAAAAGGGCTTTTATCTTAATTCTTTAACTTTTTTGGTTTCAGGAATGTTTATTTTCTTGATCTCCAAGAAGTTTGCGGTAGCGATGGATTTTAAGAAGATAAGCCAGGAGATTATGGAGGTAATTAGTAAATCGGTATTCCAGGAGATCAAGGAGGGGATGTCTTATTTTATCCGTAAAAAAGAGATCCGTTTTACTGCCGGAATTATCTTTGCGCTTTGGTCGGCATTAGGCGCGGTTTATGTGGTGGTTATTGTTTTTGTGCAAAATACCTTGCATTCAACAACTAAAGACCTGGGGTTTTTAGTGATGTTTTTGGGTATTGGTTTGTTTTTGGGTTCTCTGGTTTATGGCAGGTTTGGCCAGCGTATCGCACATTATAAAGTCATTTTTATTTCGCTGGTCTTAAGCGGAATAATGCTTGCCATTTTTGCTTTGGGAATATACAATTATCCCAATTTTGCCATGGCTGCGCTATTGGCTTTATGTTTGGGATTAATTATTGCCCCGATTATGATCGCTTCTAATACCATTATTCATAATGTTAGTGATAATGATATGCTGGGTAAAATTTTCAGCTCCTTTGAGATAGTAATGCATTTGGGTTTTATTTTATTCATGTTTATTAGCAGTATGCTTGCTGAGAGGTTTTCGCATTTATTGATTCTGGTTATTGTGGGTTGTTTATTAAGCCTATTGGGTGCGGTAAATCTGGTTTTTAATCGAAAGATAAAATGGTTAAATTAGCTGAAAATAAACATTATTCAGAAAATAAACCAATCGAAAAAGCTCCGCTTTCGGCTAAAGTTTATCTTCCTTTAATCCAGCATTTAGGCAAAGTTTGTAACCCGGAAGTAAAAATTGGCGATATAGTTACTTTGGGCCAGAAGATTGCTAGTATAGAGGCGCATGTTTATGCCCCTATTCATGCTTCGATATCTGGTAAAGTAACCGCAATTGGCGATTGGCCGCATCCTGTTTTAGGTAGGGCTAAAGCGATTGTAATAGAAGGAGATAGCCGGGATGAAATTTCAGTCTTTGCTTTAAAGAATCAACAGGAAGTAGAAAAACTGGCGGCTGATGATATTAGGAAAATAGTTTTAGGTGCCGGCATAGTCGGTATGGGAGGGGCAAGTTTTCCTACGCATATAAAACTCAACCCACCAAAAGCCGTCGATACTTTGATTATTAATGGCGCAGAGTGCGAACCTTATTTAACTGCAGATGCCCGCTTAATGATTGAGAAAACAGCAGAGATATTCCAAGGGATTATGCTTGTTTCTAAATGTTTGGGGGTAAAAGAAGTTTATATCGGCATTGAGGATAATAAGCCTGAGGCGATAAAAGCATTTAAAATATTTTCTCAAATTAAAGTTAAGATACTGAAATCAGATTATCCGCAAGGCGGAGAAAAACAGCTAATCCAGAATATTTTAGGGAAGCAAATTCCTCGCGGTAAGCTGCCTTTTGATCTAGGGGTGGTGGTGCATAATGTAGCTACGGTTTACGCTATTTATGAAGCAGTATATAAAAGTAAGCCATTAATTGAAAGATTAGTTACGGTTACAGGAAGTTGTGTTAAAAATCCTAGAAATTTATTAGTGCGTTTAGGCACTCCTATAAAAGATTTACTAGAATTTTGTGGGCCGCTTAAAGAAGAGCCGGCAAAAATTATTATCGGGGGCCCGATGATGGGGATTGCTCAGTATACGGATGAAGTTCCGATAATAAAATCTAGCGGTGGTTTGTTGCTGATGAATAAAGAAGAAGCTAAAATTTTAGAAGAGAATTCTTGTATACGCTGTGCAGCCTGCGTACGTGAGTGTCCTGTGGGACTTATGCCTTGCCAGATTAATTTAGCCTCAGAGAGATCTTTTTGGAACTTAACGCGAAAGTATGGGGCTAGCGATTGCATAGAATGCGGTATATGTAATTACGTTTGCCCTTCTAACCGTAGATTATTACAGACGATTAAAAGGGCAAAATTGGAGTCGGCGAAATGAAGGAGATTATCCGCTACGGTTTTATTTTAGGATTGATTTGTGTGCTTGCTGCAGGTTTGTTGGCTGGAGTTAACGCACTTACTCGCGCGAAAATTGCTGAACAGAGGCAAGCTGAAGAGCAGTCGGCGCTTAAAGAAGTTATGCCTCAGGCAGCAAAATTCATTCCAATAGGGCAAGCTCCGGAATTATTGTATTATAAAGTATTTGATAGTCAAGAACAGTTAATCGGGTTTGTTTTTAAGGCCAGCGAAAAGGGTTATTCTAGTGTAATTCAAACCTTAGTCGGAATGAATTTGCAGGGAACGATTAGCGCGATAAAAGTTATTTCACAAAATGAAACTCCAGGTTTAGGAATGCGCATAACCGAAAATAAATTTACTGACCAGTTTAAAAATCAAGATAGCTTAAGTTTGTCCGATGTCCAGGCGATTACCGGCGCGACTATCTCTAGCCAGGCAGTAATGAACTCGGTAATCAAGAAAGCGCAGGAAATAAAGGAATTGATCAAGAATGGAAAGTAACTTGATAGTTTCAGGCTCACCGCATATACATAAAAAAGAATCTGTCTCACGGATCATGTGGACGGTAGTATTAAGCCTTATCCCGGCTGCAGTTGCCGGAGTAATTATATTTGGCTGGGATGTTTTATGGGTTACTTTGGTTGCGACAGTTGCAGCTGTATTAACTGAATGGATCTGTGGATTATTGACTAAAAAGAAGGTTACAATATCAGACGGTTCAGCGGTTATTACAGGAATATTATTAGCCTATAATTTGCCGTCTAACGTACCTCTATGGTTGCCTATAATCGGTGCAGTATTTTCAATCGCTATTGGTAAACAGATTTTTGGCGGATTAGGCCAGAATATTTTTAACCCGGCATTGGTGGGTAGGGTATTTCTTATGGCTTCTTGGCCGAAATATATGACTACTTTTACCCAGCCCCTGCGTGCAGGGGCTGGGTATGATGCCCTGACTTCCGCGACTCCTTTAGCCATACTTAAAGAGGGAAAGATTTTGGAACATATTTCATATTGGGATTTATTTTTAGGTAAACATGGCGGATGCATTGGCGAAGTATGTATCCTGGCATTATTAATCGGAGCAGCTATACTTTTAATCAAAGGTTATATTTCTTGGCATATACCGGCGTCTTTTATTCTTACTACTGCCGGGTTTACTTATATTTTCGCAGGGACGCAACTTTTCCATGGAGATTGGTTATTCCATATTTTAAGCGGAGGATTAATTTTGGGGGCATTTTTTATGGCTACGGATTATGTGGCTACCCCGCTGACTGCCAAAGGCCAGCTAATTTTTGGTGTTGGCTGCGGCCTATTTACTGCGATTATAAGGATTTGGGGAGGTTATCCTGAAGGCGTATCATATGCCATATTAATGATGAATGCTACAACTCCATTTATTGATCGGTATACTAAAAATAAAATTTACGGAACAAAATGAAAAGCCTAGTTAAAGAATTTACTAAAGGTATAATTAAGGAAAACCCGACTTTTGTTTTGATTTTGGGATTATGCCCGACACTGGCAGTTTCTGTGACAGTGGTTAATGGCATTGGCATGGGGATTGCCGCGACATTTGTACTTTTGGGTTCAAGTTTAATTGTTTCATTAATCAGAGAGTTTATCCCTAGCAAGATTCGTATACCTTGTTACATAGTAATTATAGCTACTTTTGTTACTATTGCTGAGTTGTGTATGAAGGCTTATAGTCCGGCATTAGACCGCTCTTTAGGTATTTATGTGCCGTTGATTGTTGTTAATTGCATGGTTTTAGGCCGCGCCGAGGCATTTGCTTGTAAGAACAATCTAGCCCGTTCATTTTTCGACGGATTAGGTATGGGTGCGGGTTTTACCCTCGCGCTTATTCTTATTTCAGGGATCAGGGAATTTTTAGGCTCAGGCCAGATATTAGGCCATACACTGATTAAGGGATTTGAGCCGATATTTGTTTTCGGTATGCCTTCAGGTGCTTTATTAGTCATTGGTTTGTTACTAGGGTTCTTTAACTTTTTAAAAAATAGGAAAGCATGAACCCCGCACCTTCTATATATTCAACTATTAAGGATATACGGTTTGATGAATTAAATAAGAAAGAAGGTGCGGGGTGAATATCCAAGAGTTTTTAACAATATTTATATCCGCGGTTTTTGTCTATAACGTTATCCTTTCACGTTTCTTAGGGCTCTGTTCATTTATCGCCATTTCTAAAGAGACTAAACCGGCATTAGCGATGAGCTCCGCGGTAATGTTTGTTATTGTTATGTCTAGCGCGATCACTTGGTTTGTTTATCGTTTTTTACTTATGCCGTTTAATCTTACTTATTTACGCACCATTTCTTTTATTTTAGTTATTGCTACTTTTGTACAGTTTGTTGAAATGGTAATAAGAAAAGTAAGCCCGCAGTTGTATCGGGCTTTTGGGATTTATTTACCCCTGATTACTGTTAATTGCGCGGTATTAGGAGTGGCAGTATTAAATATTGATATGTTTTTTATTAACGGGAAGGCAGTTGCGGGAAGTTTTTATTATTCTGTTTTTCAAGGTGTATGTGTTGGCTTAGGGTATACTTTGGCTATGCTTTTAATGTCCGGGATAAGGGAAAGGCTTGAACTTTGTAATATTCCCAAGGCGCTAAAGGATTTCCCTTTGGCATTTATTATTGCTTCAATATTGAGTTTAAGTTTTATGGGTTTTAGCGGGTTTAAATTCTAAATGGAAATTTTAATTGCGATACTAATTTTAGGTTTTCTTGGGTCTTTGTTCGGCGTAGGCTTAGCTATTGCTTCCAAGAGATTTGCCGTTGAAGTTAACCCAAAATTAGAGGAGGTGCAGCATTTACTTCCCGGGTCTAACTGCGGGGTTTGCGGAAATCCCGGATGTTTTGCTTTTGCCGAGAGTTTAGTCAATGGCAAAAGTGCTGTGGAAAGTTGTCGCATATGTAATAATGAATCCAGAGAAAAGATCGCTAAGGTTTTAGGGTTTGCACTTGAAAAGCAAAATAAGAAAATAGCTACTTTGCATTGCAACGGTGGACTAAAGGTAAAAGACAGATATTTATATGATGGCGTTAATGATTGCGTAGCTGCTAACCTAGTTTTGGGTGGGCAAAAGTTATGCGTATTTGCTTGTTTGGGTTTTAATACTTGTGTAAAAGTTTGTCCGTTTAATGCAATCAGTATGTCGAGCGAATCTCTTCCGGTAGTTGATAAAGTTAAATGCCGCTCATGCAATAAATGCGTATTGATTTGTCCAAAGAAATTATTTTCGTTAATATCGGTAGCTAGCAATGTCTATGTCGCTTGCAGTTCGCATGATTTAGGGTTAAATGTAAAATCTGTTTGTGCTGTAGGCTGCATTGCCTGTAAATTATGCGAGAAGGCTTGCAAATTTGATGCCATTCATGTTACTAACTCTTCGACTACGCTTAAGGTCAACCCCGAGCAGAGTCGAGGGGTTGGTAATCTGGCGGTTATTGATTATAATAAATGCACTTCTTGCGGAGAGTGTGTTAAAGTTTGTCCCGCTAAAACTATTAGGGTGAGAGCATGAACCCCGCACCTTCTTTAGATTCGGTGATGTATCATGTGTATCTTTTAAAAAGTAAAAGAAGAACATATTCTATATTGGATATACAAATGATATCAAACGAAGATTGAATGAGCATAATTCTGGATTAGTTGGATATACAAAAAAATATATGCCTTGGGAGATCGTATATTATGAGAGTTTTATCTCTTTGTATGATGCTAAAAAGCGAGAAAAATCTCTTAAATCTTTTGGGAAGGCGTATTCAGGATTAAAGCTTAGAATTAGAAATAGCTTGAATAAGGAAGAAGGTGCGGGGTGAATCTAGCTATATTTGCTTCAGGTAATGGAAGTAATTTTACTGCGCTTGTTAAAGCAGTAAAAGAGAAGAAGATCAAAGCTAAATTTGTAGTGTTGGTTTGTGATAAACCAGAAGCTTTTGTGGTTAAGCGTGCGCAAAAAGCTAAAATTACTGTAATTTTAGTTAAGCGTGAAGATTTCGCCAGCCGCGCTGATTTTGAAGCAGCGATAATTCAGAGATTAGGGAACTATAAAATAGATTTAATTGCGCTGGCTGGGTTTATGCGCATGCTTAGCCCTGGCTTTGTGAAGCTTTACCGCAATCGTATTATAAATATTCATCCTTCGTTGCTTCCCGCGTTCAAGGGAGCGCATGCCATTAGAGATGCAATCGAAGCCAAGGTAAGTTTTACTGGAGTTACTGTGCATTTTGTTGATAACCAGATGGACCATGGCCCGGCCATCCTACAAAAACAAATTAAGATTAAGCGCACAGATACTTTAAATTCTCTTGAAAAGAGAATCCATACCCTAGAGCATGAGCTTTATCCTCAGGCAATTAATAAGATTTTTTAATCTTTAGAGCCGCCTAAAACTGCTGCGCGATTGAGGGTGATTTTTCTTGCGTTAAGCAGGTCGACCATTTCTAAGAGAGAAAAATTTCGAAAATTGTAAGCATCCACAGTATAGGTAACTATCTTCAAGACCTCTTTATTAATATCCGCGTTTTTTTCTACTTCTGGTTTCTGGAATTTAATTCTTATGCGATTTTGAATTTGGCTAGCTATAAAATCCTCTAAAGTTATATTTTGGTAATCAAGGTGCGAGCCCTCGGTGTCTCCGATAATTAATGTAGAAATTGACGTATTTTGTACAATGCGGTGCTGGTATTCAGTTTGCGAAATAAAGCCGTAAGATAATTTTTTCAAATCTGATAAATGGAAGATTTGTTTTATTTCAAATCCGTTTCTAATATCTGCGGTAACAATACAAAAAAATAGGGGGTTATTTATTTTAGAACTATCTGTACTGAATAGTACTCTGCGGATTACTTGTAGTACGTTAAAGATTTTTTCATTAACTGATTTATCTAATGACATTTCCTGCTTTACTTCTTTTTCTGCAACAGGCTTGATAGAATAGCCAACTCTTAAGATTCCTTCACTAAGCGTGTTTTTCGTATCTTCAACTAAAAATCTTTCAATGTATTTTTCTGGTTTTTCAGGTTTTGTAACTATATCCTCAAGCGGCATATAAACCCAAAGTGTCTGGCCGACTAATTTAGTGTTAAGTTCAAGTTTATATTCTTTCTTGCAGATATCTTTAACTGCTATTGAAATATCTTCTCTTAAAAAAGATGGTGTAACAGAGGAGCTGCAAGCGGATAAGAATAAAACTAAGGGGAGAATTTTAAGGCCGACTTTTGCCAAATTCTTTGAAGATAGCTTCGATTTCATCATAATTGAGTTCAGATTTAACTACCAACTCTTGAGCCAACCGGTCCATAAGAGGTTCTTCTTTTTTTAGTAGAGCGGTTACTTCAACAAGGCAATTGTTTAATATATCTTGTACATCTGCGTCAAGTTTAGCTTTTACATTTTCGGATATTTGGCTTACGATCTCCCAGTTGCCTAAGAATCCGCTTTTGCCCATACCGCAAACCCAGACCATTTGATGGGCATGGTGCATGGCGCTAGAAAAGTCTCCGTATACACCGGTAGTGGTAGCGTTATATTTAATTTTTTCGGCAGCATATGAACCCAGGCCAATCTTTATTTTGCTAAGAATGTTGTTGGAGTCTTCGATAAAAGTGTCTTCTCTTTCCGGAATCCAGGTTGCTCCGCCGGTGGGGCCGCGCGGGGTAATCGTGATCTTAAAGACGTCTTTGGAAGGGGCAAGAAGGTAGGTAATAATAGCGTGGCCGCTTTCGTGATAGGCTGTTTGCCATTTTTCTTTCTCACTTAATTTAACTCTGCGTTTGATGCCTAGGGCAATCCTTTCTCGCGCCTCATCTATTTCTTTCATTGAGATTGTCAAATTCTGGTTACGCACAGTAATAAGAGCAGCTTCGCTAACGATATTTGAAATATCTGCTGGGGTTTGGCCTACGGTAATGCGTGCTAAACGGTCAATTTTTACATCAGTGGGGTTATATTTAACTTTTTTAAGATAATAGGCAAAAAGTTTTTCGCGGTCTTCCAAGTTAGGTTTATCTACAATAATTTTACGGTCAAATCTTCCAGGCCGCAGCAGGGCTTGGTCAAGGTAATTTTCCGGGGCGTTCGTTGCTCCGATTAAGACAATATTATAATTTTTATCTTTAAGCCCGTCCATTTCAACTAATAACTGATTCAACGTGGTGTTATGTTCAGTTGATCCGCCAAAACCGCGGTCCATAGAGCGCTGTGCGCCTACGGCATCAATTTCATCAATAAAGATAATGCAGCCGCCTTCAAGTTCGGCTAAATGTTGAGCCCTTTTAAATAAAGAGCGTACGCGTCCGGCACCCACGCCGACAAACATCTCTACAAATTCTGAACCGGACATTGAAATAAAGGGAAGCTTGGTTTCTGTGGCGATTGCCTTAGCCAGGTAAGTTTTTCCGCAACCTGGTGGCCCAAGCATAAGAATACCTTTTAGGATTTTTCCGCCTATACGCTGGAGGCTTGCGCGATCAGTAATTAATTTGACTATTTCTAAAGCTTCTTGTTTGGCTTCGTCCATTCCGATAACATCATCCCAGGTGATCCCTATAGCTGCTCCCGCAACAGATTTTTTGCTGGTTTGGGAAAATGATGAAGCCCCGCGTTTAAAATAAAGCCAGTACATTAAATATGTGTACACAAAGCCGAAGATGAGGGCCATTATAATTTGTAGGTATAATTGCAGGGGGATCATGGCTAACTGTGATTGCCTGAGGTAAGATTCAGATTCATTCCAGGCGCGTAAGCCAATAATGATAAAAATAATTAAAGATACAGCTAATGCGGCTAGTAAGGTGAACAATAGCGCTTTTAACCAGTGCAGTTTTGCGTAAAATCTAATTTTTTTCCAATTTATTTTCATCATTTCTCCCTTATTTTAATACTCTGAAAATAACATATCCTGTTCGTCAAGTCAAACACTATTTAAGTTTGGGCCCGGATTTCCTTGACTTAGGTTTTTTTGTGTGTATAATTATAAGGTTGTCTAAAAATATTAAATAAGGAGAGTTTAAAATGGCTAAGATTAAGAAGGTTTTAGCGCGTGAAATCCTCGATTCTCGGGGTAACCCGACGGTTGAGGTTGATTGTTTTTTGGATAACGGTATTTTAGGGCGCGCAGCCGTACCTTCCGGGGCTTCTACTGGCGATAATGAAGCATTGGAACTTAGGGATGGCGATAAAAAAAGGTATTTAGGTAAAGGGGTATTAAAAGCAGTTGCCAATGTTAATACTACAATTAATTCTGCGCTTATCGGTCAAACAGCGGATTTTAAAAAGGTTGATAAGCTTTTGATTAAGCTCGACGGCACAGAATTTAAGTCTAATCTGGGAGCAAATGCTATTCTAGGGGTTTCCATGGCAGTAGCCAAGGCAGCCGCGTTAGCCAAAAAACAACCGCTTTATCGATTTCTTGGAGGAGAAAAAGCAAAAATTTTACCGGTTCCCCAGATGAATATTTTAAACGGTGGGATGCATGCTGATAATAATCTGGATATTCAAGAGTTTATGATTATGCCTGCCGGCGCGCCTACTTTTTCTGATGCTTTGCGTATGGCCACTGAAGTGTTTCATAGTTTGAAATCTATTTTGAACTCTAAAAAACTCTCCACTTCTGTTGGAGACGAAGGTGGATTTGCCCCGAGCCTTAATTCCAATGAAGAGGCGCTAACTTTGATTATTGAAGCAATTAAAAAAGCGGGGTATCTTCCTGGAAAAGATATCTCTTTGGCTTTAGATTGCGCTGCTAGCTCATTTTGTAAAGATGGTAAATATACTTTTGAAGGTTCCCAGAAGAGCGCGGCGGATTTAATCGCAATTTATGAAGGCTGGTTATCGCGTTATCCCATTCTGTCTATTGAAGATGGGCTTTCTGAGCATGATTGGAGCGGTTGGCGCCAGATGACCAAAGAATTAGGTGACAAGGTGCAGCTAGTTGGTGATGATATTTTTGTTACTAATCCTAAGATATTCAAAAAAGGGATTGCGCAAAATTTAGGTAATGCTATACTAATCAAAGTTAATCAGATTGGCTCGCTTTCTGAGACCCTTGAGGCGATTGCTATTGCCAAAAAGAACAAATATAACGCTATAATTTCGCATCGTTCAGGTGAAACAGAAGATACAACTATTGCGCATCTAGCAGTTGCAACTGGCGTAGGCCAGATCAAGACAGGTTCTCTGTCCCGCACTGATAGAATCTGTAAATATAACGAGCTTTTAAGGATTGAAGAAGAGTTAGGCAAAAAGGCAGTTTATGCGGGAAAAACTTGCAAGCCAGAGGGCGGTGGTTTGGCTTCCGGTAGCCAAACCCAGAAGAAATAAGTGCTTTCTACATTAAGAAAGGCATTTTGGCTTTTTGGGTTTGCGGTTTTGTCGTTAGTTCTATTTTTGCCAGGATATACTAAGTTGCAGGAATTGAGAGTTAAGAATCGTCAGTTAGAAGAGAAATTTCGTAAAATGGCCGTAGATAATTCTCTTCTACAGGAAGAGCTTAAACGGGTTGAGAATGACCCGATTTATCAAGAGAAAATCGCTCGGGATAAGATGGGTGTAGTAAGAAAAGGTGAAATTCCCATTAAGATTTTTTCAGAGAAAAGAAGATAGATAAATTTCGCGGGGTGGAGCAGCCTGGTAGCTCGCAAGGCTCATAACCTTGAGGTCGTCCGTTCAAATCGGGCCCCCGCAATTGAATACCAAAATGGGTCAGCATAATACCGCTGGCCCATTTAATGAAATCCCGTGAGCGTAAGTGAAACGGGACCAACATAAGCTAGGCGAGAGTCATAATTTAGATTGATTCTCGCCTTTTTTATTTATTTTGCCTTAGCCAAGGCTACGTGTTTTCACCCGCTCACTAAATTGCTTGCAATTTTTAAATTTGTGGTAAAATACAATAGAAGTGATTTATAAGTAAAGCAAAAGGAGGATAGATGGGTAAGAAAATATTAGGTTTGTTTTTCGTCTTTTTTTGTTTAACAAGTTTAGTTTTTGCAGAAGAGATAAAGCCTGTTCAGCTTGCGCTTTGGAGTCCGATTCAGTTATCCACGGAAAATGATTCTATCAAGGGCCTTAGATTGAATTTACTTTATACAGATAATCTGAATGTGTCAGGGCTTACACTTGGTGCTGGCTGGGCTAGAACTGGTGGTGATATGTTAGGCGTTAGTTTGGGAGCGGTTAATTGGGTTGATGGTTTATCTTTTGGTTTTAAAGGTGGCATTCTTAATTATACAGGATATCGCTCTGTTGGTTTAGATATTGGCGCGGTAAATATCGGCCAGGGTGATACTACTGGTGTCCAGTTAGGAGTTGTGAATTGGAATGTAGGTTTTTTTCATGGCTGGCAATGCAGCTTGTTTAATTATGTAAATGGTTCTTTTGTTGGCTTTCAGAGTGGATTTGTAAATATGGTAAATGGAAATGCCTCTGGATTTCAGTTAGGAGTTGTCAATTCTGTTAGCGGCACTATGACAGGTTTTCAGCTGGGCCTTGTTAATACTACTAATTCTCTTAAAGGCATACAAATTGGTCTCATGGACCGCAATGGAAGCGGAGGCCCTATGGTTGTTATGCTTTTAGCAAATTGGTCTTTTTAGGAAAAAAGATTTAGAATTTTTATCGTAGTTTATAGAGGGCTGGACTTAACCGTTTAGCCCTTTTTGTTGTTACAATTTTGGAATTTGTGATAGAATATGTCGTAGAGAGTTTTTATTCAGAAAGATAAAAAGAAAGAATTTAAATCAATTAAAAATGGTTCAGGATAAACTTGCGATATATAAACATTTCATTAAAGGTATAGGCCAGACTTTGGCTTTAACTAGGCTTTATTCTTTTGATCATCCGGTGATTAAGGTAAAGGTGAAAGAGGTTTTCGGGGAAATTATCAACTTTATTTCTGATAACGGTACATTGGTTTTTTCCGAATCTCCAGAGGCTACTTTATTGGTTAATGGCGAAGAACTTAAATCCGAAGACAGCTTAATGGCCCGTTTTATACAAAACTTCCGCAACTTGAAAATTGGTTCCATCAATTTAATGCCACAATTAACAATTGATGAATTTTGCATATTTATAGATTTATTGAATAATACTGATAAGTTGAAAGAGGAAGGCAGCATTAAAGAGTTTTTAAAGGCAAAGAAAGCAGTACATATCATACCTTCTTTTGCCTCTTATAAACTAATAAATGAGCATGAATCCATAATAAAAGATAACAGTGCTATAAGAATCGAAGATTTGCCCCCTGAAGTAATTAAAAATTTTAATTTGGACTTAAATATCGGTGAGGTAAACAAAAAAATTAAAGAAGGAGACCAGGTTTATCAAGTATTAGCCCATGACCCAGAAACTCTTTCTCATGCGGTAATTGATTATATTAAAGATAAAGAGCAGCCTGATGAGCTTACAAAAATTCTATGGTTAATCGGAGATTATTTAATAAGTGAAATTAAAAGTGCAAAACAGGAAGAAACCAACCGTAGGGTTTTAAATGAACTTAAAGATAGGCTTCTTATTTTATGGGAAGAAAAACAGGTTAAGGCGCTCATTACAGAAGAGGCGCACAAGACATTTATGGCTTTGAATGCCGTTATACAGATAAAAGGTTTGTTCTCCCTTTATAAAAAACATAAAAAGGAGTTGGTAGCCTTAATCGATAAACTTAAGAATATAATAAAGGCCTTGCCGCTAGAAAGCCAGTTATACCGAAAAGTAAAAGAAGAATGGGATAAAATCGATCACTCCAATCTTGATATTACCCTATTTTAAAAATTGTTCAGCTCTTATTGTTTTTCCTTGAATATATTTGCCTGCTATGGTAACTTACCTTCCTATGGATAAAACCTTGTATAGCTTTACCGGCAATTCAGGTAATTTTTCTTCTGCTTGTGCGGATAAGTTTAAGAATCTTTATTTTCCTCTTGGTAATGAGCGTTTAATGTCTTCTATTACGTCAGATTTACATGGAGATATTAAGAGCGGACAAGACGCCTTTCTTTTGCCCCCGGTTTCACGTATTGATTTAGTTAACCAGCGTTCAACGCGCAATTTCTGGGTGTATATTAATCCGCAAAAAGTTTGGTCAGCTACCGGCGTATCCAAAGATCAAAAGCGCATAAAGCAGGATAGTTTCTTTTTAGAAGCTGGCTTGCTTTGGCAAAAAATTACGCGTCAGAATAAATTTATAGGATTAAAAGCAGAGATTCTTTCTTTTGTGCCGGCTAGCGGCCAGCCAATTGAGGTAATGCAGGTTAAGCTTACCAATATTTCTAATAAAAAAATGAGTTTTATTCCTACTGCCGCTATTCCTATGTACTGTCGGGGGGCTAATTCTATTCGCGACCACCGCCATGTAACCAGTTTATTGCAGCGTATTACGAGGCATAAATTCGGAGTAATTTCTAAGCCGACTCTTGTGTTTGATGAAGCCGGGCACAGAATCAATAAAGATCAGTATTTTGTTTTAGGTTGGGATCAAGATTCTAATCCTGCGCAGAAAATTTATCCTACACAAGAGATTTTTTGCGGTGATTCAGGGGATTTAGAAACTCCGGAGGCGGTATTTAAGAATATCGCGGAGCAATTAAATAATATCCAGGGCAAGGAACCAATGGGTGGCTTAAGTTTTAAGCAAGTTTGCTTAAAACCTCGTCAGTCAAGAACTTATACGGTGGTTATGGGGATAGCTCAAGATGCAGCGGAAATAAACAAAATAATCTTTGAGTTTAATCGACTTGAGAAAGTTGCCGATGTTTTGGCTAAAACGAAAGATTCATGGAGCAAGTTAAGCCAGGGGTTTAATGTTGTAACGGGCGACGGAGATTTTGATAATTGGTTGCGTTGGGTGAATATCCAGCCGACGCTAAGGAAGATATTTGGTTGTTCATTTTTACCGGACCATGATTATGGAAAAGGCGGACGCGGCTGGCGTGACCTTTGGCAGGATTGCCTGGGCCTTATACTTAGCGACCCGCAAAAGGTAAAGCCTTTGTTGATTAGTAGTTTTTCTGGAGTAAAGATTGATGGATCTAACGCTACGATTATTGGAAAGCGCTCTGGCGAATTTATCGCGGATCGTAATAATATTAGCCGGGTTTGGATGGATCATGGCATCTGGCCGCTAATAACTTTAGATTTATATATCAATGAAACTGGCGACATAAATATTCTGTTTGAACAGGCGAATTATTTTTGTAATCATGAGATAAAACGCGCTAAAGAAATTAATCATAGCTGGACTTGCGAATATGGAAATAAGTTAAAAACTATAAAGAATAAGGTTTATCGAGGCACAATTTTGGAACATCTTTTAGTTGAGAACTTAGTACAGTTTTTTAATGTTGGCAGTCACAATCATATCCGTCTTGAGGGAGCTGATTGGAATGATGGTTTAGATATGGCTGGCGAATTCGGTGAAAGCGTATCTTTCAGCGCTATGTACGCGCAGAATTTGGAAACACTTTCTAGCCTTCTGTTAAAGAGCGGGAAGAAGAAAGTAGAGGTAGCTGTAGAGTTGCAGGTTTTACTTAAAAAAATAAATTATGAGAAAATTTCTGATAAACATAAGCTTTTAGAGGAATATTTTTCTTTAGTCTCGAAAGGCATCTCTGGAAGAAAAGTTTATTTAGAACTGATAAAGTTAGCCAAGGATCTTGAAGCTAAATCTATTTGGATAAAGGAGCATATTCGTAATACAGAGTGGCTTTGGCTATCGCCCCGCCTGCGGCGGGGTGGCCAGTGGCTAAAAGTTGGATTTTTTAATGGTTACTATGATAATTGTAAGCATCGTTTAGAGGGTAAGAAAAGTGGCCATTTGCAAATGACCTTAACTAGCCAGGTTTTTCCTATAATGTCTGGATTGGCTCAAGAGTGGCAGGTGCAGAGTATTTTAAAAAGCGTAAATAAATATTTAGTTGATAAGCAAACTCAAGGTATACATCTTAATACAGATTTTAAGAAAGAGCAGCTTAATTTAGGCAGGGCATTTTCATTTTCCTATGGAGAAAAGGAAAATGGGGCAATTTTTAGCCATATGGTAGTGATGTTTGCTTATGCTTTATATAAGCAGGGTTATGCAGACGCTGCTTGGAAAGCTTTAAGCTCGCTTTATAAAATGGCCACGCATACAGCGTATAGCAAGATTTATCCTTGCCTACCGGAATATTTTAATCTCGAAGGCCGGGGAATGTACGCGTATCTGACTGGTTCAGCTAGCTGGTTTGTTTTTACCATGCTTACTCAGGTTTTTGGAGTTAGAGGCCAAAACGGTGATCTGGTAATCGAGCCAAAATTAAGCCTAGAGCATTTTTGTAAAAATAGCTGTATTAGTATTGAACGGATTTTTGCCAATAGGAGAATAAAAATAAAGTTTTTTAATCCTAAAAAGGTCGGATTTGGTAAATATCAGATCCTTAAAATTTTGCTTAATTCAGAAAACCTACTCATTGATAAATCCCGCTATTTAATTATTACGCGCGAAGTAATCATTGGTTTATCAGCGGATAAGCTAAATTTGATCGAAATCCACTTAGGTTGATATTTAGGGATCGGTCAACACATTGTTACCCCCTTGAGTTAAGGAATCGGTGTATTTAACAAGCATAGCATCTAAGTCAACAGGTGGAATCATCAAGAGCCGTTTATCTAAATCAGGTTTTTTCTCTTGGATCA